>CAYRIF010000095.1:0-12253 GCA_964424205.1 uncultured Roseivirgaceae bacterium
CAATCACTACTCTTTTATCAACAATACGATACTTAAGCCCCATGGGTAAGCATACCTTGTCAAGCGTATTTTTTATATTTTTAGTATCAAAGTATCCTGTATACATTCTTTCCTTTACGTTATTTGGTATTTTGATGCTCAAGTTATATTGCCTCTCGATTTCTTTTACCACTTGGGTCATTGATATTTTTTCGAAATAAAACTCATTGTCAATCCAGCTATATGCTCTTTTTCCTTTAACCAGTCGACTTGGCTTGTTTACTATGCTATTAACAATGCTAGTTTGCAGACCCGGAGTGAGCACCTGATATTGGTTGTTTTCATTTGCACTTACTTTTACTTTACCGGTTACACAGGCAACCTTATAATTGTTTTCTCTGGCATAAATATTAAAGCTTGTTCCTAAAACGGTGACAGTCCCTTTGTTAGAAGTTACCTCAAATTTTCTTCCTTTTTTTACTTGAAAAAAAGCTTCACCTTCCAGGTTTATAGTTCTATTAGTTTGCCAATTTTTTGTGTCATAGGTGATTTTGGAGTCGGCATTCAATGTTACCTTAGAACTGTCGGGTAAAAAGAAAACGAGATGCTGTCCTTTTTCGGTAACCACTGTAGTATTTGAAGAGATATTCAGTATTGAAAATACAGCAATCAATAGGATGAGGGAAGCGGCAATTCCCATGTGCATTTTCGTCCACATGAATCTTGAATTTCCTTTTGACTCAGATTGTCGATTGATTTTAGCTTTCAACTCTTCCCAAGCAATTGCCTTTCCTTTTCCTTCAGGTACTGAAAACCTTTCAACTTCCTCTATGATATTATTTAATTTATCGGATCCCATTCCTTATTTATACACTCACCCTATGAGCCCATCGCAGTTTTCACCTTTTGTTTTGAACTTTACACTATCAATACATTTGATGTTTCTATTACCCTACTCATTGAAGAAAAATATAAATAAATATTTTACAATTTATTGAAAATCAACACGTTATATGATAATTTAAAAGAACCTTCGAATCATATTGAAGTCAAGATGGGTTACATAATAGGATTGGAAAGTATAAAAGAGTACCTGAGTTAGTTTGAAATGAAAAAAATTACACCACATATCTTTTTTATCATTTCCATTTTGCTGTTATTCTCATGTTCGAAAGATGATGAAAACCCTCATCCTGAAAACTCTTTAGCGGCATATGAATATGAACTAGGGCTGTCAGTTGTCAAAGATTCTTTGATTGCTTGTGCTGCTAGCAATGACCATGTGTATTTTGATGACTTAGGCTTTCCAATTTCTGTGTTTTTCTATCCATACGAAGGGGCTACAAATTTCAGATATTTTGAATCCATGGATGAAATGAGTGATAAAACTAATACTAGCGCCTATTTCTTTAAAGATATGAAAATCAAGAATGTTTTTAATGGGTATATGAAAAGATTTGTGCACCCAGGAGCGTCGAAACAAACTTCTGGGATTGTAACTTTTATTTTTAAAGGGAAGTTGTATGTATCTAATCCGATTACCCTCAAAAGAATAACCCATCCAACAGAATATAGTCCTTGGCTAGGAACGATTAACCAAGATAATTCGAAGGAGCCATTGTTTAGCTGGGAGGATGGGATGTTTGACGAAAATGCAATTTATTTTCAAGCAATTACAACCAGATCAGGTCACTTTATTTCAGGAACTTACACCTACGAAAAGCATTTCCAATTTTACGATTTGTCAAATGTCGTTTTAAATATTAGTGAAGAGGATGCCGTTCCTATGCTGGAATCCAATACGAATTATACTTTCTACATGATGGGAGTTAGTGCTGATAACTGGGTTAATCTCTTTATAATAAAAAATTTTAGAACAAATTAGAATTACCAAGATGGTTTAGTCTCAATGTACGACTATTTTTTTGACAGCGCTACTGTTTTTTCCTTTTACGTGAATTAAATACAGGCCACTATTTTTGATTTGAAATTTGACCGAGAATGATTTTCCTACCTTACTGTAGGATTTTTCGAGCACCACCCTGCCTGTCAAATCAATGATAGCGATGTGAATACCCCCGAATGTTTTATTGGAAAATTCCAAAGAAATATTTTGTGTTGTTGGATTTGGAAATATTTTAAGGGCTTTGGCAAGGGCTTCATCTTCAATGCCCGTAGGGCTAACTATATTATCCTTTGCCTTCGCCTTCCCTTCTACCTCCAAAGCCAATTGATGCAATACCTCTTCGATGTTTGTATAGCCATCATTATCATCGTCGCTGTTTGGATTGCTGGGAATTGTGAAGGTTTTTCTATTTTCAGCGAGTTGAGGAAAACCACCTGGAACTTGGTTTAATGAAGTTCTAATCTCACCAGATTTGTTTTTGATCTCTTCGATGATTCGTATATCTACGGCATCCCTATCAGCTGGTCTTGCTCCTGCATACTTGGTTACAGAATCCATCACCATCTCTGTATCTAATATCTCTACCGTAGCATGGTCAAGCGGTGAGGTGCCCACTAATATATTGGTTGGATTGGTAGTCAATTGAAAAATTAAATCGTTTGGATCCTCGGGAATTTTACCATTGAACTCATTGCCCTTTAAATAGAGTTGAGAGTTTTGCGCTATGAAAGGTCTAAAATCAATGGGTCTCCTATCTTGCGGCGTGTTTTTTCCTGAAATGTAAACGCTGTTGATAACGCTGACCAGAAAAGGGAGGTCGGAATTTTCCCCTAAGTCAACGGCGCTTAACCCCCAGTTGTAAGTAATATTATTTACCAATAGACAATGTACCCCATTTTTTATTTTAGGATTTCTCGTTTGATTATGAGCAAAAATTGTTTTGGTAATGGATATATTTTTTATGGGAAGGTGGTATGAAGCTGGACTTTGATTAATAATCATCCCTTTCCCTCCTTTTAGTCCTTCGCTGATGATGCAATTGGAAATACTGACATTACTCACCTGAAATTCCCCTTGAAAAAATCCAAAATTCTCATCTTCAGCCCAGCTTATACTGAGGTGATCTATGACCACGTTACTAATCGCACCATTGGTTGCGCTAAGTTTGAAAGAATCATCTGTGGCATCTCCTAGCCTAAATCGTAGGTGCTGTATTAATACTTCCTTCGTTTTTATTGTAATAGGAGCATTCTTAATGAGGATACCAGGATTAGGGGCAGTTTGACCAGCGATGGTGATAAAGGCATTTTTAATTATAATAGGGCTATTCAAGGTAATGATACCTGAAACTTCAAAGACCACAATCCTTGCACCAGAAGAAAGGCATGCTTCTCTTAGCGAGCCTGATCCGCTGTCATTTAGATTGGTAACTTTTAAAATTTTGCCACCCCTACCTGCCACAGCAAATTTGGCATACCCCTCAGCACCTGGGAATACCGGTAACTGGGCACGTGCTACCTGCGACAGCAGGAGCAGTAAGACTAAGAAAACAGTCTTATGAGAATAATCCATTAATTAAAATTTAGGATTGCTAATTAAGTTGATTGGGTCTTCGAAAATACCATATCATGCCCATAAAACAAATAAAATGAGCAAGTAATTCCAATGGGGCACAAAAAAACCGGAAACTTCCGGCGATATTTTTTATAAAGAAAGATGTTATATAGCTACTCTTCTTCTTCAGATTTTGCTGCAGGTGCTGTTTTCTTAGCAACTGGCTTCCCTGTCTTAGCGGCCTTAAATTCTGCTTTGATTGCTTCTACATCAACACTTTTTACGACTGGTTGTTTTGTGAAATGCTTGATGAATGCAGTTCTATTATTAGCCCTTGCTTTGTTTTTTCTGTCTTTTCTTTTTAGTCTAGTAATAGCCATTTTCTTAGTGTTTATTAGAAACGAGGTGCAAATTTAATATAATAACTTTAATAATAGAATAAACTAGAGAAAATTTATCCACGCAAACCATTTTCTTTTTTCTAAATAGTGCTTATTAGATTCATGATAATATGCTTCTCTTTCGAAACTAATGTTGTAATAGGCTTTTGTAAATTGTTGATATTGCATCAGTCGCACGAAAAACTCTAGTATATACCAGAGATAGAAAAAAAGAACCAGCATCTCTAATTGTTGTCTCAGATGAATTTTTTCATGATTAAGCAGTCGACTTGATAATTTCGTTTCTTTCCTAAAAAGCACAAAAGGATACAGCGTGATGCCATTGGCAAAGCCAAAAGTAATGATTTTGACAAGTCTGGTTTTAATTATCAAAGCGGGTTAATCTAATTCAACTTTATAGACCATTTCATTGTTATACCCTGCAAAAATACCATATCCGTTGCTAATATTGTTATAAACCTGTACGGGCTGCGCAAAAGGATCATCTTCTGTCCATGCTTGCAATTCGGTGGAGCGTTTATATAAGTAGTAGGCTTCAGAGGTGTTTCTCAGATAAATTTCATAATAATCTTCTAATACATCATTTTCACGATTAGAGAAGTCTTCACTTTGAGCAGAAACCTTCATGTGGTATTTTTTACCGTTGAAAAGCCCATCATCGAAATAGATACTTTGTCCATAATTTTGAAATTCTTCTAAGCTAGGATCTTCCGATTGAAGCGATTTATTTCTTACTCTTGTTACGGTGTCAGTTACAACAGGCGGGTCTTGACTGTAATCATAATACAAACCAATAGTTGTTCTTTTTATAATAATCTCATAATAATTTTTTTCGCTACGATCTTCAATTTCTATATCAAATTCTAAATGTTTCTGACTATAACCATAATCGTTGGTTTCTACAGTATCAGTTTTTACGCTTATTATTTTAGCAGGTTTTTCAGGGAGTGTTTCCTGCGCAGTTACAGTTTCAAAACCATTTTTACTAGCTTCCACACGGTACCTCTGTCCTGCTTTTGGCATGAAAGTACCTGAAATATAGTTTCCTCCTGTGCTGTCAGGAAGCGTGGTCAGTAATTGATCGTTTTCGTAGATTTTAATTTCAGCACCTGTTACATTTTTATAATCACCGTTATCTAAAATATGCTGACTACCACTGAGGTGTACCCTGAATGGTTGCCCTGGAATTAGGGTGCTGTTGATGACTAATTTTGAAGGCTCTAATGGGATGTCCACGTCTATCACAGTTTCGCAGCTTAAAAAAAAGAGGCTTGTTACAAAGAATACTATTGATAATTTATGCATGGTTATATTTTTTTTAAAAGTCAAAACGGTAACTAAATGAAGGTAAAAATGGAATCAAACTATATTGTTTGAATTTTTTGGAGTCAGTTTTGTAATCATAACCTATGGCAATGAAAAATGGGTTTTTGCGATTATAAACATTATACACGCCCAGTGTCCATTTCCTAACACCGCGTTTTTTCTGTTTGGTCCAAGCGATGCTGAAGTCTAGCCTGTGGTAAGCCCGCATTCTAAAATCATTTTTGTTTTCATAAAGGTTTACTTCTCTCCCGTAGAATCCGTAATTTCCACCATATTGCTCTCCAGTTTCTTCATCATTCTTGAGGTATGATTTAGTAGGTAGTGAGACCGCATTACCAGTGCCGTACACCCAGACAGCGGCTAACTCTAGGTTCTCTTTTATTTTATAAACACCAGTAATACTCACATCATGTCTTCTATCATACCGGTATGGATATTCTTTCCCAAAATTGATATTTTTAAATTGCCGATTGGTCCGGGAGAGGGTGTAACCTAGCCATCCAGTGAATTTTCCGTGTTTTTTCTGGATAAAAAATTCTGCCCCATAACTATTCCCTTTTCCTATTTCAATTTTGTCTTGCCAGTCTTTTTCAATGCTTGTAAAACTTGCCCCATCTTTGTATTCGATCAAGTTATTCATTTCCTTATAATATCCCTCTAATGATACTTCAAAAGTTCGATTGATTGTTTTGGCAATGCCCACAGCATATTGTGTAGATTGTTGGGGTTTTACCCGCTTAGTAGCTGGCACCCAAAGGTCGGTCGGCAACCCTATACCACTGTTGGTAAGCAAGTGTACATATTGCTGCATTTTGGCATAAGAAGCTTTTAAGGCGATACCATTATTTAATAAATACCGCATAGAGAGTCGTGGCTGTAGAGACGTGTAAAACTGCTTGTCCACATAAAAACCTGAGAGGTGTAAACCTGCATTTACTTTGAATTTTTTTCCTATTTTGAAATCATCTTCTATATAAGCTGCAAACTCGTTCGCTGACTTATTAAAAGAACTTGTGGTGGTATCAATTTTACTTGATGTATCCTTGTATGCCAAAATGCCTGGGTTAAATTCGTGTCGGATGCCGTTGATGCCGAATCGGATATAATGGTTTGGATTTGGGATAAAATCAAAATCAATTTTTGCTGCTAAATCATTAATGCCAGAAGAGTATTCAAAGGCACTATTTTCGGTAGTTTTTTTACCTCCTTTTGTTTTTGTCTCTTTAGACTTTTCAAAGACCTTAAATTTATACCTACTGTATGTCAAGGTAACATTGCTAAAAAGTTTGGGGTTAAATAGGTGGTTCCACCTTGCGGCAGTGATTATGTTACCCCATTGCAAGCCAAATTGATCTTTATATTCTGTTTTTTCATTATCATTAGTGTAATCATACTTACTTTTAGCATAGGCTTTGTCATTGCCAAAGTAACCACTTAAATACAGTCTATCTGAATTAGAAAATTTATGATTTATTTTAGCATTTAGGTCATAAAAATAATAACCTCCGGTATTTTCACCATTGGATTGTGCTTTGATAAAAGGTTGCGCAAGTATATCAATATAGGTTCTTCTACCTGATAAGATGTACGTTGTATTTTCACTTTTCTTAATGGGGCCTTCTAATGTTAGTTTCGAAGAGATAAGTCCGATAGAAGCGGAGCCTTTAAACGCTTGGTTATTTCCTTCTTTCATTGAGATGTCAATTACGGATGAAAGTCGTCCGCCATATCTAGCAGGGAAACCTCCTTTAATTAAATCAACATTATTAATGGCATCAGCATTGAATACCGAGAAAAAGCCAAACAAATGGGACGCATTATAGATAGGTACACCATCTAGTAATATTAGATTTTGATCTGGGCCACCACCCCTGACATATATCCCACTGCTGCCTTCTGTACCTGATTGTACCCCTGGTAACAATTGCAAAACTTTCAACACATCTACCTCTCCCATCAGTGCAGGCAGTGACTTTATTTGCTTGATAGGTATGGTGATGGTACTCATTTGTGTACGCTGCTGAATTTCTTCTTCGGCAGTAATGACTACTTCTTTTAGTGCAAGTGACCCTGATAACCCAACATTAAATTCTGTGTTTTTATCTAAGAAAATTTTTGCTTCGATTGGTTTATAACCCACAAACGAAATAACTAGCGTTACTGAATCCTTGGGTAAAGTGATACTGTAAAACCCATAGTTATTGGAGGTGGTGCCACTAAAGTTAGCCTTATTGTAAATATTTGCCCCAATAAGTGCCTCTCCTGTCGCTTTGTCTTTGACATATCCACTAATCGTAAATTTTTGTGCGATTGCTAGCTGGCTGAATAGCAGCAAGAATAAAGTACTTATACAAAGTCGCCTTAAGTTATTCTTCATTTGATTAAATATCAGATTTAAAAATTATTTTTATATTTGTTTCAGGGCTAATACACCACAATGTTATTTCACCCTATTTATTTTAATCTAATGGACCTCAATGTTTGTGCCAAAATATGCTAACTAGAAGACGCTTAAAAAATAGAAATGGTTGGTTTTTAAATGACTAAAAATATTGAAGTATATTTACCCCTCCAACTGGGAATTGGGGTAAGAGAATTGCCTAAATTGATTAAAACACTTTTCATTAAAATAATATTCAAAACAATATGAAATCATTGTGCATATTTTGTGGTGCTAGAGACGGGTTAAATGAAATCTATCGTCAAGAAGCTAAATTGCTTGGAAAGCAGATGGCTGAAAATGAAATTTCCTTGATTTATGGAGGAGGAAATGTAGGAATGATGGGCGCTATTGCCGATAGTGTAATTAGATATGGGGGATACGTGATTGGCGTCATACCAAAATCGCTCGTCGATTTGGAATTAGCACATCCCGATGCACATGAAATGATAGTGGTGGAGAATATGCACAAACGTAAAGAAAGAATGTATGCGCTTTCAGATGCTTTTTTGGCATTGCCAGGTGGTTTTGGCACATTGGATGAGTTTTGTGAAATTTTTACTTGGTTTCAACTTGGCTTTCATAAAAAGAAAATTGGCTTTCTTAATACTGATAAGTATTTTGATCACTTGCTGCACCATTTTGAACATGCTGTTACCGAAGGTTTTGTTGATCAGCACCTATATGATACTATTATTGTTAAAAATAATGTGCAGGAAATTCTACCAGCATTAGCAGAATAACAATACGCACAAATTCTTTAATTTAAGATAAAACATTACGCAGCATACTTTTGTGATGTTTCTTAGTTTTGGTTCGCTATAATATTTGCTATTATTACATCTTTAATATTCCTATAATAATATTTTTGAGAGGTGATGATGAGATTTTTTTATAAATATATCGCTGTAATGGCTTTGTTGCTTTTTATTTCATGCGAGAGTAACCCGCCTGATTTAGGAGAGTATACAGGAAAAGAGTTGGTCTATCAGCTTACGCCATCTGTGGGGTATGAGATAGAAGGAAGAGTTCATTTCAGAGAGTTAAAAAATGAAAGTTTGCAAGTAGATGTCACGTTGGAAAATACCATTGAGGGCGTTACCTATCCTGTGAAAATGCACGAAGGAAAAGTAGATACCACAGGTCAAGTGATTTTTAATCTAGAAGCCGTAGATGGGGCAACCAAAAAAAGCACCATCACTTTCAGTAAATTGATAAATGATGCACGCATTACTTTTGATAGTATCAATGTAATCAACGCCTCCATTAAAGTTTATCCTGGCAGCAGCCCAAGCCCTGCCGCAGGTACAAATATTGGTATCAATAGTTTGAACAATACAAACTATATTCCAATTGATTCTGGCGGTTAATTATTTGAACCAATATTAAAATCTCACGTTATAACTATAGATTAGGTTTAATGATTTTTGTCACTATGATGGCTTTGTGTCGTCATTTTTTTGTACTTTTATACTATGAAAATTTTTAATTCATTATTTGTTGGGGCGTTTCTGCTCACTTCTTTTTTCTCTTGCACTGAAAAAACTGAAATTATTGAAAGCGAATATACGGGCAATGAAGTTGTGTATCAACTTGTTTCTGTTACCGATTATGATATGTCTGGCCGTATCGTTTTCAGAGAGAAAAAGGACGGAAGTATGGAGGTGGAAACATTTTTGGATAATGCTCAAAAAGGAGGAGTTCACCCAGTACACCTACACCATGGGTCTGTTTCTGAAGACGGTTATTTGGTTGCTATTCTGACGCCAGTTAACGGAGATACTGGTAGTGGTGTCACAGCATTAAATGCTCTAGGGAATGGCAAGTCTTTTAGCTACAACGATTTATTGAACTACAATGGTAGTGTAAGGGTTCACCTTGATGATAGCTACAATAGCAACATTATTTTATCTGGTGGAAATATTGGGGTTAACAATCAAGGAGACGGTAATATAAAGTCTTGTTCTGATTTTTCTCTTAAAAATTAGGTGATTGTTTTAGGTTTTACGTTTTTTCTTTTTTGCAGCAGGAAACAATATATTGTTCAAGATGAGCCTATATCCTGGTGAGTTGGGATGAAGGTTGAGGTCTGTCGGTTCTTCACCCACAAAATGTTCATAGTCTTCTGGGTCGTGCCCTCCATAGAAAGTCCAGAAACCTTTACCAAAAATACCGTTGATATATCGCGCTTCACCAATTGATTTGTTTTCGCCCATGATGGTTACGTCACCTTTGATGAGTTTTTTCTTAAAGGCTGTGGTTTGTCCCATAAAACCTTTAATGATTTTGACGTGATTTTGGGTGAGCATGGTAGGGATAGGATCCCATTTGGCCGAAAATTCGAATAGTGTAAAGTAATCGTTTCTTTCAGTCAATCCTCTTTCTCTCTTTTGGTTGTCAATGTTTGAAAACTCATAAACCATTGGATTTCTTTCTAATTTGAAATTTTCAAAGGCAAAGGTATTCGTGAAATTTAGTTTCGACTGTGCGGCGGGATCTGCAGGATCTCCGTCAAACATATAATCACAAATATCGGTATTCTCAGCGGCTAAAGCGATATCGTAAGTGTCTGTAGCGGAGCACATGGCGAATAGAAAGCCGCCGCCAGCCACGAAGTTTCTTATTTTTTTAACAGTTCCTAATTTTAGCTGCGAGGTTTTATTAAAGCCGTGTTTTTTGGCGGAAGCCTCTGATAGACTTTTTTGTTCTATATACCATGGCGCACTTCTGTAATTGGCATAAAACTTCCCGTACTGACCTGTAAAATCTTCATGATGCAAGTGTAACCAATCATACTTTGGTAATTCATCTGCATATATCTCGTCGTCAAAAATCACGTCATATGGAATTTCAGCATAGGTAAGCACCATTGTCACGGCATCATCCCAGGGCTGTTTATTTTTTGGAGAGTAAACCGCAACTTTTGGTGCTTTTTGCAGCTTCATTACGTCGGTATTTGAGGAGGGGCTTGAAATAGTAGCTATGATTTGATTTGATTGCGCATCAGAAATTATCTCGTAGGAGATGCCTCTGATAATCAACTCATTCTCAAATTTTTGATAATACTGCATCATAAAACTCCCGCCCCTATAATTTAACAACCAATCAATTTCTACATCTTGGGTAAGTACCCAATAGGCAATGCCATAGGCTTTAAGGTGATTTGTTTGCTTTTCATCCATAGGGATCAAAATTTGTGAACAAAATCCTGAAAAGGATAAAAGGGTAATGGTCAAAAGCAATAATAATTTGCGCATAACTTAAGTAACTGACGATCTAAATATTTATTATCTCAAACAACTATAAGACCATTTATGTATTATCTGAACAAATTTATATAAAATCTTTACCATAACGCATGATAAAAGACTAATTTCAGATGTTTAAAATCTAACGATAAAAAATGAATTTAGTTGAAAATGCTAAGATTGGTATACAATCAATCAAATCAAATATCCTCAGAACTATTTTGACAGCGTTTATTATTGCCTTGGGGATTACGGCGCTCATTGGAATTCTGACCTCAATTGATGGTATCAAGGGATTGATAGATAGTAATATGGCCGATTTGGGTGCTAATTCTTTTGATATAAAAGATTATAATAACCGACGTGGCCGTAGGAGAGGCATGGCACAGAAAAACTTTCCTAATATAAAATATAAAGAACTCAAAAAATTTAAGGACTTATATAAAGTGCCTGCTATGATTGGCATTTCTACACAAGTATCGGGCATTGCAGAAATCAAGTACCGCTCCAAAATCACAAATCCTAACATTGATATTTATGGTGGGGATGAGAATCACCTAGCTATTAATGGATATGATATGGAAAAGGGTAGAGGATTTTCGGACATAGAAATAAACAATGGGGCTAAAGTGGTGATTTTGGGGAAAGAGGTTGCAACAACTCTTTTTGAGGAGAATAATCCATTGAATCTTGAAGTGTCATTCCGTGATACCAAATTCAAGGTGATTGGGGTATTAAAAGAAATTAAATCATTGGGGCAACAAGGGATAGACAGGCAGGTAATTATACCATTGGAAACTGCCAATGCAATGAGTACAAATGAAGCACTGATTTTTTCGCTGACGGCAGATATTACCTATCCTGACAATATGGAATCCGCTATTGGTGATGCGACAGGTCTGATGCGAGCCATTCGGAAAGATGAACTTGGCAGTGATAACTCATTTGAAATTGCTAAAAATGAATCGATAGGAGAAGAAATGGATAATATAACTGGATACTTAGGAATAGGTGCTTTTGTCATTGGCTTTATCACGTTACTAGGCTCATCGATTGGGTTAATGAATAGCATGATGGTATCGGTGACCCATAGAACGCGTGAAATAGGATTGAGAAAAGCATTAGGTGCTACCCCAAAAGTAATCAGTCAGCAATTTTTCTTGGAGGCGCTGATGATAACGCTTTTAGGTGGATTGGTTGGTATTTTTTTGGGCATTCTCATTGGTAATCTGTTAACTATCTTTGCTTTTGAAGGAACTTTTGTAATTCCTTGGTTATGGATATTGCTTGGACTAACCATTTGTGTTGCTGTGGGACTTATTGCTGGATTTTTTCCAGCTAGAAAAGCAGCAAGGTTAGACCCGATTGAATCGCTAAGGTTTGAATAATGTTCTAAATA
>CAYRIF010000096.1:0-12132 GCA_964424205.1 uncultured Roseivirgaceae bacterium
CCCATCGCAGGCTTTCCTTCTTTATTTTCCATCATCATATTTTTCATGCCCTTATCATTCATCATCATCATATGCATTTTATTACGCATGCCGTCATCATCCATCATCTTATGCATCATTTTTCCTTTCAATTCCGGATTTTTCTTCATATTTTCCATCATGGACTTTTTCATGTCTGCATGTTCCATTTTGGAATTTTGACTAAAAGCGTTTAGACTTACTAAACTTACTACTGCTACTACTAATATTATCTTTTTCATGATTTTTGTAATTTATGGTTATTGAATTTTATTTTTATTATATTTATTCTTAAAATAGGATGTTTCGTTGTGCATCCTCATTGACCTCTAAGTATTCATTTTTCTTACATTACTGGGTTAGTGATACGACTATAAATCCAGCGACTAGAGATATTAATATCAATAGGATTATTCCGTGATACACCTTCCTTGCTAGTGATGGTTTTTCATCTTGTTGGCAACATTTTTTCATTGTATTTATTGCTTTGCCTTTACATAAAATTGCACTTTATATTTTTGAAATATCTACAATATTTTGATTATTTTCTATAAAATTTTATCTAACGATACCCTATTCCAAGCAGACATTTTTTTGTATTCGCTCATGCTCATACCTATTGTTTGCCTGAACTGATTTGATAAATGATTCACACTACTATATCCCAAATCATAAGCTATTTCTGAAAAATTATTCTCAGCATCTTGAATGAGTTCTTTGGTTTTTTCTATTTTAAGATGAATGAAGTATTTTTCAATGGTGACTCCCAAGACCCTGGAAAAAAGTTTGCTTAAACTTGAATACTCTTTTCCTAGTTTTTCTGATAGCAACTGAGAGATATTGATTTTTATAATTATTGGTAACTCTTCTACGAGTTGGATTAGTGTAATCTTTATTTTTTCTATTAATTTGGATTCTTCATCGTTTAACAATTGCAAATCATTTTTAATCAGCATATCTATGATGGACTCATCAGTGATAATAGTATCGGTAGGATATTTGATGATGGCTTTTCCTAGTTCTACTGATACTGTTTCAGCGCCTAAATGATGCAACTCAATTTTAACCACTCTGATGCACCTTCGGCACACCATTCCTTTGATATGTAATTCTCGTGTTATGAACATGATTCTGATGTTTTGGTTATGTCAAATAGTTAAGTTCCAAGATTTATTTTTCATTGTACTAATATTTTTTTCGTTACTTCTTCACCATTGATTCTCATGTTTAGAAAAAATATCCCACTCAGCAAGCCTGTAATTCTGATTTCATTTTTACCTGAACTTATCTTAGCATCTCTTACAATTCTACCTAATCGGTCATATATTTGTATGTCTTCGGTGGTTAGATTACCCTTTATCTGTATATTCACATAATCAGTTACTGGATTGGGATAAATATTTATCAAATCATTAGTATTGAATTTCTCCTCTATCGACAAAGGCGCATCACCTACTACAAACTGTCCCATCATTCCGCCATCTTCATGAGGAAGCATGTGGCAGTGATACATGTAAGGTACCGCTGTATTTGAAAAGTCCTCGAATTTTGCAATGAACCTTACGGTTTCCTGTGCTTTGACAAGCACCACATCTTTGCGTCCACGTTCATTGATAGGTGGAGTGTTGCCATTTCTTGTGAGAATATAGAACTGAACATCATGAATGTGAAATGGGTGGGCAATTGCTGACTGATTGGTGAGTTCCCATATTTCTGTATTGTTGATTTTGATCGTATAATCAATAACGTTTTCGTTGAAGGAACGATTATTTATTAAAAATTCACCATTCAACTGATTCATGCCAGTTGATACAGGAGAAAAGGTTAGTGCCCTTGTGACATTAGCGGTATTCTCTTCTATTGGGGTCACATTTACCAGTGTGGTTGGGATGGTAGTGATGGCTTCCGAGGCTTCATTAATAATATTAAACTGAAGAATATTGAAATCAGCTCCGTTGAGTGCATTTGGATTATACCCATCTAAAGTCATCCCAGCACCCATTCCTGGGTTGGTTGCACCATAGATGCCGTTTGGTAGTTCGGATGCAAAACTTCGTAAATAAACAGTCTGTCCACTCATCCCAGCAAAGTCAATTAATATTTCAGCCCTTTCCCCTGGGGCAAGCATCAGCCTCGTCGTTTCATTGGGAGTATTTAACAATCCTCCATCGGAAGCGATTTGGTAGAAAGATTGGTTATTTGTTAATCCAATGTTAAATATCCGCTGTGAAGACCCATTTAAAATTCTATAGCGTATAACTTGTGCCGGAACTTTAAGAAACGGATTGATGGTAGCATTTACCATTATAATATCATCGGCATTAGACGGAACAACGATTTCGTAGTTGCTATCAAAATCTTTTGTTTGAATGACTAATGGAAAATCATCAACTCCATATTTTCTGGGTAATGTGAGACCAGATTCTTCAGCATCTCTTACGATAATCATCCCTGCTATTCCTTTGGAAACATGTTTGTTAGTGAAACGATGTAGATGAGGGTGATACCAGTAGGTGGCTGCCTTGTCTAGGATAGTGAAACTAGGATTCCAAGTGGTGTTAGGTGGAATAGGGGTATGCGGACCTCCATCATTTTCAGGCGCCACATGGAGTCCATGCCAGTGGATAGTGCTGGTGTCAGCAAGTTGGTTATTGACACTAAAATTTACAAAGTCTCCTTGGTTCAGCAAAAGTGTAGGACCAAGGATATTGCCATTGGCACCCATGGTCGTAGTATTCTGTCCTTCATAAAATTGGTATATCCCATTCTGAAGTGTTAAATCGATGGTTGTTCCACTTAAAGTATCAGGAATTAAAAGCGCATTTTGGCCTTTTAATTTGCTAGGGAATACTAAAATAACTAATATTATAAGCGTGGATATACCCACTTCTTTTATTTTTTGATACACTTTAACTTTCTTTAATAATTTCATATTTTCCATTTTATTTTATTTATTTAATTTCTTCTTTTACTTCACCACAAGAGGGCATTGCTTTTCCGAAAAAAGGATTTTTAATTTCTTTATCGTAACTCAACCAAAAACCACCATTATTATTATCTGCCATTGGGCAAAAGTCCAGGTATAATGATTGCTTGTTTTCTGTCGCTATGCCCAAGGTCTTTATCGCATCTGATAGGTTTTTTCCTAATACTAAAAAGGCTTCTCTTTGCAGTCCTATCTCTTTAGAATTTTGAATTTTAGCAACAGCAGCTTTCATAGGGTTAAGCGATTGCATCCACACATTGTGTGCATCACCTAATAGTAGTAACATGTCAACATTATCCAATGATCTTTTTACTTGTTGTGCTTCTCTTTGGGCAAGGTTCGCATTATCATCTGTTAAAGCGTCTTTTAGTTTGATGTAGGTGGCGACCACTTGCCCTAGCTGTTTTTTAAACTTAGTATCAATGTTGGATTTGTCAATCATGATCATGTTACTCATGTCATCACTTTTTTTAGTTGACACATCGTTTTTGTCTTTATCTCCTCCCATGTTCATTCCAGCATGACCGCCAGTACTTACTTTGCCACCTTCAGGGTTCATCATGCTTTTTTGTCCCATGAGTTGTGCGGAAGCATCAATCCTAAACACCCCATTCGTAGCGACAATTTCATTTGCGGCTAATCCATTTTTTACGACGTAAAAATCACCTAGATCTTCCCCCAAAATAATTTCTCGATAGACAAATGAAATGGTTTTATCATGCGGTACTTTTACATAAACCACTGCTCGTTTTCCTGTCCATAATACGGCTGACTTAGGTACGACCAATGTATTTTTAACATCGCTTAACGTTGCTTTTAGTATACCAGTAGCATACATTTCGGGTAGTAATTTTTTAGCCGTATTATTCACCTCTACCCTTACTTTAGCGACTCTTGTGGTAGGGGAAACAAATGGGTCAACATAAGTAACTTTCCCTTTAAATTTCGTTCCGGGTAATGCTTGAATGCTAAAATCAACTTGATCACCAATGTGAACCCTTGGAATGTCAGTTTCATAGGCTTCAAACATGACCCAAACGGAGTTTAGATTTGCAATATCAAATAAATTAGCTCCTGCCATCACATGATCCCCTAATGCTACATTTCTTTTCATAACATAGCCAGAGTAGTCTGAATAGATATCCATTTGCTCCTGAACCTTACCTGATTTTTCTATGGCATCAATTTGTTTATTAGATAGTTTCCATAATTTCAATTTGTTACGTGAGGCGGTGTACAATTGCGGATAGATATCTCTTGACCGAATGGCCTCGAATAATTCCTTTTGTGCAGAGATTAAGTCTGGAGAATAAATGCGAACAATTCGCTGTCCTCTCGACACTTTTTCTCCTGTAAAATTAATATATAGCCGTTCGATCCTGCCAGGAATATGTGATACTTGTGCGTACAATCTCCTTTCATCAGGTTTCACCCTGCCTAGTAGTCGAACCTCTTTGTGGGCATTGGATTTTCCTACTACTGAGGTTTGAATATTTGCCAATTGTATCGCTTCGGGAGTCATTATAATTTCATTTGAGGCGATCTTTTCTTCACTTCCGTTAGCACCTTCTAATGGAATTAATTCCATGCCACAAATAGGGCAATTACCAGGTTTATCCATTTTTATTTGTGGGTGCATGGAGCAAGTCCAAATTCCTGTTTCTTTATTTTGCACGTAATTGTGTGCCGCTTCGTTTTGGGAAGAAGTTGAGCCTCTGGAAAACATATTTCCAAGAATGATTCCTAAAATTAGTATGCCGACTCCGATGATATAATTTTTATATTTTTTCATTTTTATGTTACTTTTTAGACCTAACAGGTTTTTACACCTACACCAAGGCTACGGTGTACAAGGAAAACCCGTTAGGTCTCATGTTAAGTTATTTTCCTAATAAATAATTAATAAATGCAATGGCAGCATTTTTATCTGTTAATGCCTTCTGATAGGCTAATTTATATTTTAATAATTGACGTTCTATGCGTAATACTTCTTCAAAGTCTTTGGAATCTGTAGCGTAGGATGTCATCAAAACGTCTAACACTTTTTTAGCAATTTCCGATTGTTTTTTATTCAGTAATATTCGCCTATTGGCATCACTGAAATTTTTGTATGCATTTTCATAAATTGTATTCAAGATATTTTTTTTATCTTCTTTTCGCGAGGTCTCTGCTTCATGGAAGTATTGTGCTTCCTTAATCATTGCCCGATATTTTTTTCTAAAAAGAGGAATTTTAATGCCAATCGATGGAAATAGGATAGCGTCTTTGCCATTATTAGAAAATGTGGATCCTGAATTCTTACTGACAATGGTATAGCCTAACCCAACATTGAATTTGGGTAAACCTTCCTTTTTTGCGACCACTTCTTGATTTAAAAAAGCATTTAATTTATGGTCAATACTTTTTAATTGGTGATTCGCATTGTAAATGGCTTCTAGTATTCCTTGCTTGTCTAATGACAGCGCATCTTGCCATAAAGTATCTGGCACATTAATCGGTTTAGAAACATTCCGGCTTAACAAGTTATTGAAATTTACTTGTTGCGCCTCCTTGGTATCTAGCAATAGCGCCAATTGATTTTCTAAATCGTTTAGCTCAAGCTCAACTCTCAACTCGTCCACAATCGAAGCTTTCCCTGCTTCAATTTTCACCAGGGAAAGTCTCTTGAATACTCGAAGAATTTCCATATTACGCTGCGTAATTTCTATTGCCTTTTCAACGAAATAATAGTTGTAGTAAGTGGCTTTAACTTCAAACAGTAAATTGGATTTTTTGTTTTCAAACTGCTCAAATTTTGCTTTTGCCATTTCAGTAGCTACATCTTTTTTGGCAGTTAACAAACCAAACCAAGGAAAGCTTTGCGCCAAGCTAAATTTCCAGTTTTGTGGCCCTACACGCGTCTCCACGGGCTGCGCAAAATAAGCGAAAGCAAATTGTGGATCTGGCAAAGTACCTACTTGCGGTACTTTTTCCATGGCTGCCATATAATTCGTAAAACTGGCTTTTAACCCCGGGTTATTCTCAGTGGCTAACTGTAAATAATTAGCTAATTTATCCTGAGCAACGCTGCTGATGCTAACAATCAATAGCCCAACTAGCATCAGTGTTTTATATATTTTCATTTCTGCTTGATTAAATGTTTGTTGTATCTTTTCTTAATTCTTTTTTCAATTGCCTTTCTTTCCACATGCTGTAAAGCACAGGCACGACAAACATGGTCATCACTTGTAGTAACATGCCTCCAAATGATGGGATTGCCATCGGCACCACCACATCAGCCCCTTTTCCTGTAGCGGTTAATACGGGTATCAAAGCAATCACGGCTACCGCAGCAGTCATCATGGCGGGACGTACCCTTTTGGCGCCGGCATGCAGTACTGACGTTCTGATGGCGGCAACTGTTTTTGGTTTTTCTTCCTCAAAAACTTGTGTGAGGTAGGTACCCATAATCACACCGTCATCAGTTGCAATACCAAACAAGGCTATAAATCCTACCCAAACGGCGACACTCAAGTTAATGGAATGTAGTTGAAAAAGATCTCTCATGTGTACGCCGGCAACATCAAAATTTAAAAACCAACCTTGTCCATAAAGCCATATCATGACAAATCCTCCTGCAAAAGCCACGAATATTCCTGAGAACACCATCAATGAGGGAATAAACGACTTAAACTGAAAATATAAAATCAATAAGATTAGAATTAAGGAGATGGGTACTACAATTAATAGCCGTTTTGACGCGCGGATTTGATTTTCGTAGTTTCCTGTAAAACGATAAGTGACGCCATCTGGTAAATGGAATGACCCATTGTCAATTTTTGATTTGATGAGCGCTTGTGCTTCTTCCACTACATTAGTTTCAGCATTTCCTTCTTTCATATCAAAAATCACGTATCCTGTTAAAAAAGTATCTTCACTTTTAATGACTTGTGGTCCTCTTACATATTCAATCGTTGCTAACTCTCTCAGCTCTACTTGCACACCAGCAGGGGTAGGGATTAATATTTTTTTCAAATCATCTGGATTATCTCTAAATTCCCTTGCATATCGCACACGTACCGGAAATCGTTCTCTTCCTTCTACGGTGCTGGTCAATTGTTTTCCCCCTACAGCAACAGACAATTGCATTTGCATGTCTTTGATGGTGAGGCCATAGCGAGACATGGCTTCTCTGTTCAGTTTTATTTCTAAATAAGGTTTGCCTACGACCCTATCTGCAAAAACTGTCGTTGGGTTTACACTTGGTACTTCTTTTAGGATGCTCTCTAATTCATACCCTACTTTTTCAATTACTTCTAGTGTAGGACCAAATACCTTGATGCCCATGGGTGCTCGCATTCCCGTTGCCAACATGATTAACCGGGTTTGAATGGGTTGTAATTTTGGCGCGGAAGTAAGTCCCGGAAATTTGGCTTGTTTTGTAATTTCTTTCCAAATGTCATCAGGTCTTTTAATTTTCTTTCGCCATTGCCTGAAGTAGTCGCCATCTTCATCCATGATTAAATCTTGGTGATTAATTTTCCTAAACGTGTCTTCACCATATTCATAGGTCGTGCTATCTTGTAGTAGAAAGGCACCTTCATCATTTACTTCAAATCGCATTCTATGCCCATCTTCATCCAATATATATTCAGGAATATAATTGATGGTATTTTCAAACATAGAGGTAGGTGCAGGGTCTAAAGCTGAGTTAACACGTCCCCATTTTCCAACTGAGGTGGCTATCTCGGGTATGGAATTCAAGTGCTTATTAATGCTAGCAATGATTTCCATATTTTCGGTAATACCCGAATGGGGCATGGTCGTAGGCATCAATAAAAAGGATCCCTCATCCAAAGCCGGCATAAACTCTTTGCCTACACCAGGAAATGATTTATCCAAGCTGTTCCATACTATATTATTTTTGGTAAAATTAGGCAGGAACCCAAATACGTTATGGAATCCAATCCAAATGGTTAATCCAAAGAAAACGGCAATGATTGGAATGGTCAAAAATTTCCATTTATTATCGAGACACCAGGTTAATATTTTGGTGTAATAGTGAACAATGGTCATTAAAACACCCAAAATCAATCCAACCAACACAATCACAAAAATGAAATTAATAAAAGTGGTGTTTGAAGCACCAAGTGGCATCCACTCTATGGTTAAGAAATAGAGTACCACCAATAGGGTAATAGCGACATTGATGAAGTTCGCTACCTTATCAGAATAGGGTAGTTTGACACGACCGTTTATTAGATTCCTTGGCTTGACCTGTGCCAGTATATTGTTGATGCCATAAGCGATAAGTGCCAATGCAATGATGCTGCCATAGGCAATCAAGAATACTATGCCAAATCCAATTAATAGGGCATTAAATACCCTGCTCATTCGTTTTTTGTCGAAGCGGATAGAAAATAAGACTTGCGCTATGGCTGGGATAAACATGATGCCAATAAACAATGAAGAAACTAATGCAAAGGTCTTTGTAAAGGCTAAGGGTCTAAACAATTTTCCTTCTGATGCCTGCATGGCAAATACAGGCAAGAAACTGACGATAGTCGTTGCCAAGGCCGTCATGATGGCTGACGCTACCTCTACCGTTGCTGCATAGATAACTTGCACTAAATTTTTACCACTGACGCCTTCATTTTCTGGCATCTCGAGATGTCTTATTATATTTTCTGTAAAAACAATTCCGACATCCACCATGACGCCAATGGCAATGGCAATACCAGATAATGCAACAATGTTGGCATCGACATTGAAATACTTCATTAAAATAAAGGTCATCAATACGCCAATTGGTAATAAGGTAGATATTAATATCGAAGCCCTTAAATTCATCACCAGTACAATGACTACAAGAATACTGATTAGTATTTCATGTGAAAGTGAGGATTCTAGTGTTCCTAAAGTTTCTTGGATTAAACCCGATCGGTCATAGAATGGTATAATGGTGACTTTGGATATAGTGCCATCTGCCAAGGTTTTGGACGGCAGCCCAGGAGCTACTTCTTTGATTTTATCTTTTAGTTTATGGATTACCGCTTGTGGATTGGCGCCATACCGGGCAACTACTACGCCGCCTACGGCTTCCACGCCACTTTTATCTAATCCACCCCGCCGGGTTGCAGGGCCAAACTGAATTTTAGCGACATCTTTTAATCTGATGGGAACATTTTCACGTACTGTAACGACGCTTTCTTCTAGGTCTTTTAGGCTTTTTATATAGCCTAAACCACGCACCAAATATTCTACCCTATTGAATTCTATGGTTCTTGCACCGATGTCTAGATTACTGTTTTTTACAGCATTCATAATCATTGTTACATCCACATTGGCAGCTTTCATGGCATCAGGATCAATCTCAATCTGATATTCCTTCAGGAATCCTCCGATGGAAGCTACTTCGGAAACCCCACTGGTAGCGGTTAAATAATAACGGACATAAAAATCTTGGATGGTGCGTAATTCTTGCGGATCCCAACCGCCCGTTGGTTTACCTGTTTTTGGGTCTCGACCTTCCAAGGTGTACCAATATACTTGCCCTAGTGCCGTAGCATCTGGTCCCAATGCAGGCTTTACCTCTCTCGGGACTGTGCCAGGTGGCAGCGAATTTAGTTTTTCTAATATTCGTGTACGACTCCAATAAAAATCAACATCATCATTGAATATGATATATATACTAGAGAGTCCAAAAATAGAATTGCTCCTAATGGTTTTTACCCCAGGGATTCCTAATAGTGCCGTTGTTAATGGATACGTAATTTGATCTTCAATATCTTGTGGAGATTGCCCTGTCCATTCGGTAAAGACAATTTGTTGGTTTTCACCGATATCAGGAATAGCATCTACTGGCACGGGGTTTCTTTCTATCCATGATAGTTCCCAGTTGAAAGGTGCCGTTACCACGCCGCCAATGATGAAAGCGCCGAGTAGCATGAATGTAATCAACTTATTTTCAAGAAAATACTTGATGATTTTATTTAACATAATAGTTTGTTGATGTTTAAATATTTAATACATAAAGTGTTGGAAACACTAATTTGTAGACATTTGTCCACAGCAAACTTTCCTGTTTTATGAAACAGGTATTATGTTATACTAAAGTAGAAAAGACTGAACCTTGAGGTATATAGTAGGCTCAGATAATGGGGGAGGTATTTCGGTAAGAAATTGATTGGTTTTTGCTGATTCTTTAATAATTACATCACTTATAAAATAGGCAATGCTATACAGCACAAAAGTTGTTGGAGATAAGTTAACATCATAATTTTGTGATTGAAACTTATCTTTAATTTCGAAGTGTTCAGATTCATTATGGCAGCAACCTGCTGGCATATCTTTTTCCATACCACAGGAATTTGCAGATTCATTGATGGCTATGTCATATACCTGACCACCACAATAATGCTTATTGACAGTGACACCAAACGTGCCAATCAACAAAATAATCACCATTGAAATGTTAGCTAAACTCCTCATGAATATGCAATTATACGAAAGAATTTTGATAAGGTTGCTCTGAATGTATGAAAAGGTGAGTTTTCGGTGGATATTTTACCTTTGTTTTTTGGGTTCTTCTTCTCTAGGTGAAATACAATAAGTACCAAAAAGCCTATCCCAAAGCACAGTAAAAAAACCATAATTACAGGAGGAATATTCATGGTGTTGCTTGTGGAAAATGTTGTTGCCGAATAGCATGCTTTTTTTATTTGACGAAGTATGAAGGTGGGCAATTACCCCTAACAACCAGTTGATGAAGATGATAAGAAGAAAGCTATAAAGATTTAATGAAAGAAGTAGTGGAAAAATGGTGAGTATAATTCCAAAAAACAACGCTTCCAGCGGATTCATGATATATAGACTAATAGAATTGAAATCCCCAATTAGATGATGTTCTTTATGAAGTAGCTTGAACGGCCATATATAATGGGCGACAAAATGCAACACGTACATAAAAAAATCAATTAGGAAAAATAGGATACCAAAATCTCTCAAAAAGTGGGCATCATCAAAAGTAATTTTGGAATGTAGAAAGAGTAGATAACCAGGGATGGCTACAATGACATTAACGAACACAACAATTATGGAAAGAATAATATCTCTTTTTTTGATTGTTGCGCTTTCGTGCTGATAAAATGATGACCATAACCTACTAATTATGATTGTTGTCAGGTACATTAATACATTGGCAGATAATAGCAGCCCCCAGAATAGGATTGGGTTATGAAGAGATTCTAAATGTTGAGTGATCCATACCATCTATTCAAGTTATTTATTGACGATTCCTTTGCAAAGAAAACATAAAAAAAAGGATGGTAAAACCATCCTTTTAGATAAGTATTGTAAAAGATAATTATTTCTTTTCTTCCTCTTTTTTTGCTTTACACGCTTTTTTCTCAGCAGCAGAACATTTTTTACCACTTTTTTTGCAAGCCTTTTCCTCAGCGGCAGTACATTTTTTTTCTTCTTTATTTTCGCAACATGCTTTTTTGTAACCTGTCTCACATTTATGTGCTTCTGCAACAGCATCGCCAGCTTCAGCCGTAGCATCAGCAGCGGCTACAGCTTCTACAGCTGTTTCTGCAGCTTCAGTAGTTTGTGCATTTACTGTGCCAGTGATTACAAACATTGCAAATGCAATCAGCGAAATTTTAATTGTGTTTTTCATTTTGATTCTATTTATTGTTTTAGATGGAACAAAAGTAATTATTATTTCCATTAAATAGCTTTGGTGTAAGAAATTCAGTTAATCTACCACTAAATCTCGGTATTTGGGGTATTTCACACTGTACTTTAAGCGTTTCTTTGTTGTCTTACCAGACATAACTCGAAGATTCCACATGAGTGTTCCATCTTCCTTATTTAATTTGCCTCCTGAATAATCTATCTGTTCAATCGTAATTTCCTTGGTATTAGAGATGGGAAATTGATCTTTAATGGTAATATTAATTGGTTCATTCTTCTTGTTACGTACACTTATTTCATAAGCTACCATTACTTTTTTATTGCTACCTAATAATTTTTTAGAAGAAAAGTCTTTTATTTTTTCTCTTGTAACGATAATGTTTTTGTCTCTACCTAACCCGCATTATTCACCGTATTTTAAAATACCAAGGGAAAATAGCGAAATACACTGC
>CAYRIF010000097.1:0-12104 GCA_964424205.1 uncultured Roseivirgaceae bacterium
TTCATATAAGAAGAAGAAAATGAAAAGAAGCGGTCAATTTTTTAAAGATGTCTATGAAGTAGCCAAACTAATTCCTAAAGGAAGGGCAACCTCCTATGGCGCTATTGCTGCATATTTAGGCTCAAAGGGAAGTGCCAGGATGGTAGGTTGGGCGATGAACAATGCACACGCCATCGGCAATGTCCCTGCCCACCGAGTGGTCAACCGTAACGGACTCCTCACAGGCAAACAACACTTTGGAAATGATAACCAAATGCAAAAACTACTAGAAGCTGAAGGCATAAAAGTAAAGGACAATCAAATTCAGAATTTCGAAAAGGTGTTTTGGGATCCTACTACAGAGTTGTTGTGATATCGAATTTCCTCTCACAGATTACCGCTGAAAGGGATAGCGATAAACTCATTGCATCGCAAGAATTTTCTCCTTTGAAAGGTTATTATACCATTGTAATTTTAAAATGGCATTATTTGTAATTTACTCTGAGTACTCCACACGAATACCCACCGAAAAAATCTCAGGAAGAGAGTCCCTTCGCATAAATTGCTGCACCGAAAAACTATATTTTCCAGGGTTTTTAAATTGATGGTTTTTTAAAGAAAGTATCTGTAAATCAAAAAGGTCTCCCAGTCCACTGCCTATCGGTTCGCCAGTTTTTTGATCAAACACATCCATATTCTGCAGGTCCGAAGCAATGACTGCCCCGCTTTCATCATTTAGCGAATACGTGAGGTAAATATTATGGAATGGATAGGCAACGGTGTACCTGATATTATAAAAAATGTTGTACGACCTGTCAACATCAGTAATTTCAAATTCAAATTTCTGTATCTCCTCTTTTTTCCAGTTCCCAGATTCGATATCATTGTTTTGCTCAAAAACCCGTTGACTATCGCAAGCAGTTAAAACAGCAATCACCAACAGAAGTAAAATAGTAGTAGACTTCCTCATTTTTTTCTATTTCTATTATTTTGTCTGTTATTTGAATTTCCTCTCGATCTCCTATTTCTATTCCTTCCCCTATTGTTTCTATTTTTAGGTTTCTTCTTGGTGTACTTTTTATCCATGCGCACGAGGTCACTATTCAAAATAGCATCTATATTTATTTCCTCCTCCTCATTTTCCAGCAGGGTAAATGGCTTCACTTTGTCTTTATTCAACTGAATGATTTCCTTGACCCTTGCCGCCCCTACAGGAATCCAGGTATTCTCATCCGGATAACTGAACCACATAACTTTCTTAAAAATATCCGTTTTTTGGAGTGTAGCACTTCCCTTCTCCGTTTTCAAAGGATATTTTACTTTCGGAATATCACGCAGCGCGTCCATGTAAGTATCCAACTCATAATTCAGGCAGCATTTTAATCGTCCGCACTGTCCAGACAGTTTTGAAGGATTCAGCGACAGGTTTTGATACCTCGCCGCCGAAGTAGAAACACTATTAAAATCACTGAGCCAGGTCGAACAACAAAGTTCCCTGCCACAAGATCCAATACCACCCAAACGACCAGCTTCCTGCCGCATGCTAATTTGCTTCATCTCTATCCTGATACGGAATTCACCGCCCAACATTTTGATGAGTTCCCTAAAATCTACCCGTTCATTTGCAGAGTAATAAAAAGTAGCTTTGGTATTATCTGCCTGATACTCAATATCAGAAAGTTTCATTTGCAACTTGAAATCTTGGATGATTTGCCTTGTCCGATAAAGTGTCGGCATTTCTCTTTTTTTCACCTCCTCCAGTTTCTCTAAATCTCGCTGAGAGGCTATTCTATAGATTTTTTTAATCTCTCTATCATTTTTTACCTTCTTTTTCTTCATTTGAAGACGCACCAGTTCTCCCTGGAGCGACACATAACCGATGTGATGACCATTGGGGACATCCACCACTACGGCATCACCAGTAGTTAGCGTTAGGTTATCTTGATTTTTGAAAAAATCTTTTCTGCCATTCTTGAAACGGACCTCCACGACATCAAATGCAGCTTCCGCAGAAATTTCCATATTGGAAAGCCAATCAAAGACATTCATCTTGTTGCAGCCACCAGTTTGACAGTTGCCATTGCTTTTACATCCTGATACCTCGGTGGTATCACTGCAAGTGTTACATCCCATTACTTCCCTCCTATATTTTTGCTTCCTCCTTGCGGAGAAATACTATTTTTAAATTATTTTAACTCCTAAATTTAGTCTGAAAATTTTACTTTTAAAAATGTTTGGCTTTCATTGGATTTTTGGACTATTTGTAAGATATAATCAATTTATTCCATTAGTCGTATATACCTTTCCTCCAATAATGTGACATACATTTTCTTCATCTCTTTTGTTAAAAATGAAATAGCAATCAATTTTTCTAAATCCAGTCTTTTATTTATCATATTTTTAATTTCTGCCTGTATCGTCTTTTCTGTCAATTTCATTTTCTCACTTCCCAAGTATGTTAGTAATTGCTCTCTTCTTATTTTTCTCCTTTTTCCAGCCAAAGGCAAAGCCATTTCTTCTGTTGCGCCGTTCATCGAAATAGTAGAATTTAGAAAATCATATGCAGGACTAAGTGTAATTCTTTTGTCTCGCGTTATTAAACTGAAATTTTTAAGGTGCATGTCTTCATTTCCCGTTAGGAAACAAAATAACACTCTTCTGAATAATTTCCGTTTTTCTAATAAAGGAAATGTGCAATAGTCTTCAATCACTGGAATTAGCTTTTCCATAGACCAGTTATATTTTGTGTCCCGTTTGTTACCTGTCAATTGTGCAAAGTCCTCTACATGGTATTTTTTATTTTTACCATACCTATCAAAACGCTTTATAAAATAGCTCAAACTTTCATCTTTCGAGTAAACCAGACCAGTAACTGGAACTTCAATTCCAAAAACCTTAGCCATTTTCATGGTCAAATCCTCGTTTTCCGGAAGCTGTATAAAAATATCACTTTGCGGTTTGATGATGAAAGTGCCATTATTATCAACTACCTCTAATGCTTTGTCTTTTATAGACAATTCAGCAGTGAGTTTGGGTTGAACACCTTGAATTGACATTTTTCCCGACCTTAAAGATGCCTCTCGCCGTTGTTCTTGCGCCGTAAAAGGCAAATTATTTAAATCTATTAGCCTCGAAGATAATTTTGAAAGCCCAGATCTACTATACCTTCCTTCACATAATTCGTATGTAATCGGACACCTATTCATTAGGAGATATGGTCTTTTCTAGTGTAACAGCGCCTACCAAATCTAGACCTGTAACCAATAATTGTTGGAAATAATCATTTTGATCAATTTTATACTTTTTCAACAACCCCTCTAGTTGTATTCCTTCTGGTAGTAAACCATCAAAAAACGGCGGAAAACTTTTATACTCATACGCCTCAGTCCTCACGGGCATTGTAAGAGATATTGGAGGCCCTTCGTATTCCTCGTCATATTGAAAGACGTAATGCTCTTGGCTTTCTTCCACAAAAATTCCTGCCCTGATGTTATGTATTTTTATTAATGCTTTTCTCATATTCTTCCATTAGTGGGCTTTGAAATACAATATCAATATTCAATGCTTCTAGAATGGTTGTAATCGTTGACCATTTCACTGTTTTTTTACCTTTTTCTATGTCGTATATCACCGTTTTACCTACGCCAGCCAATTCAGCCAACTCCTTCCTGCTTAATTTAGCCTGCTTCCTATGGTATAAAATTATATTATGTAGTTCATATATTACTGACATAGCAGTAAATATAGCTATTTATCTAATAAAAACGAGCTATTTATTTAAAAAGCATCAATATTTACTGTCATAACAGTAAATATTGATGCTTTTTCACACTATTGAGTTAATTTCAGACATTATATACATGAATTACTGTTACAGCAGTAAAATTTATATTTCTTTGAATATTGAATGTACTTATTGTAGCTCATCGGGTATAATCTTGGTTATCAGGCAAAGAATGTACCTACTAGGGTATAAAATTGCTGAGATTTTATTGGTAATTTGAAAACAATTTATTCAGCATGTTTAATATTTCGGTGCGCTGCACCTCTAGGTTCTTCTCTAATTTGTGATTTTCTAAAAAATTAAATACACGACTGAACATAATACAGGAAGTGAGATGACAACCAACAACCACACCAAATTCATGCTCGTGCTTTTAAACCTTGACCTAGCAATGTCTGAGATTGACCAAAACCAAAGCCCCAGCAATGGAGGAACAAAATATCAAACTATATATTTTGCCCTCTAGTTTTTATGAATTGTACTTAATTTCAAATTATCACACCCACTATTTAAAAGGTGTAAATCATACATATTTCTGACCAGACCTTGAGTTTTCATAAGCCCAACAAATCCTTCCCAATATCTCTTCGAAAATTAACACCCTCCCAAGAGATTTTTTCAACATCAGCATAAGCGATTTTTAGTGCGGCATCAATATTTTCTCCCATGCCTGTAATGCCAAAGACCCGTCCGCCATTTGTTTGTATGCTGCCATTTTCTGATTTTGTACCTGCATGAAAAACAATGGCATCTTTGGTGCTTTCTAAACCGCTAATCTTCTTTCCTTTTTCATAGCTGCTCGGATAGCCAGCGGAAACCATCACCACAGTTGCAGCAGTTTTATCAAATATTTCAATGTCTATTTCATTGAGTTTTTTATCGGCTGCCGCTACCAATAGCTTTACGAAATCTGTCTTAATTCTCGGTAAAACTGCCTGTGTTTCAGGGTCGCCCATTCTAACATTGTACTCAATTACATATGGATCGCCCCCTACGTTCATCAGCCCTATAAAAACAAATCCGCAGTAGTTCATGCCTGCTTTTTTGATACCAGCAATGGTTGGTTTGATTACTCGCTCCTCCACTTTTTTCATAAAAGCATCATCGGCAAACACGACCGGTGAAATAGCGCCCATGCCTCCAGTATTCGGCCCTGTGTCTCCCTCCCCTATTCGTTTATAGTCTTTTGCCTCTGGCAAAATTGTATAATTTTCCCCATCGGTCAGCACAAAAACAGACACTTCAATCCCTTTCAAAAATTCTTCAATGACTACTTTATTACTTGCCTTCCCGAATTTTTGATTGATTAACATTTCATGCAAAACCACCTTTGCCTCTTCCTTGTCCTCAATGATGATTACACCTTTGCCTCCTGCTAGTCCATCTGCCTTTAACACTATCGGGGTTTCCGATTCATCAATATGGGCGAGTCCTTCTGCTAAGTTACCTGCCGTAAATGTTTTTGACCCCGCAGTTGGCACGTGATTATCAGCCATAAATTGCTTCGAAAAATCCTTGCTTCCTTCTAGTTGCGCTCCGTTTTCATCAGGGCCAATAATTTTTATAGGTGCTAGTTGTTGATTCGTTGAAAAATAATTCACAATCCCCTTCACCAAAGGATCTTCAGGTCCCACCACTACTAACTCAATCTGATTATCAAGTACAAATGCACCTATTTTTTCAAAATCATTCGGATCTAAATCAATATTTTGTGCAATGGCTGCTGTGCCTGTATTTCCTGGTGCTACAAATATATTTTCTGCCAGTGGACTTTGTTTTATTTTCCATGCAAAGGCATGCTCTCGTCCGCCCGAACCAATTATTAGAATATTCATTAGTCAAAAATTGTTGAGGTGTAAAGATAGAAAAGAAGTGAGACAAGAGACTAAGAAATTATCAGAGATATGAGCCCTGAGACTAAAAGATGGGAGACTTACGAAACTTGAGAATTTGAAATAAAAAATATGAGAATTTTAAAACACCATCAAGCCACATTATTCCTATTTTCTCAGGTATGACGGTGACTAAACTAATGAGTCATTACTAATTAGCAACCTCCGATAAAAATTTGATACGAATAATTCTTATTTCCTCTTCTGAAATATTATCACCTTCAAATTCCTCAACGGCTACAGACAGACTATCTGTTTCGGAGTTCATAAAATAATCATAGATATCGTCTTCTTTTTCATCATCCATGATTTGCTCAATATAGTAATCAAGATTGAGCTTAGTGCCAGAATAACAAATATGCTCAATCTCACTTAGAAGATTTTCCATTGGCATTTTTTTAGCCTCGGCAATCTCCTCTAGGTCGATTTTTCTATCAATCTGCTGAATGATAAATATCTTAGTTTTTGATTTGTTCACTGCTGATTTAACCACCACATCAGCAGCCGTTTCTATCTCATTATCATCAACATACCTATTAATAAGTTCAAGGAATTTGTCACCAAATTTTCTAACCTTCCCCATTCCCACACCATTAATTTGTGCTAGCTCTTCTTTGGTGGTAGGATATACTGTTGCCATTTCTTCCATCGAAGGATCTTGAAAAACGACGTAAGGTGGAAATCCTTTTTCCTTTGCTATTTGTTTTCTCAGCCCTTTTAGCAATTCATATAAAGGTATATCATAGGCTTTGGTATCAATCACCTCCCGCACTGATTCTTCTTCGTCACCCAAATTTTCATAGTCATAATCCTTAGAAAACTTGATGGATTGCGGTGTATCCATAAATTTTCTACCCGCATCTGATATTTTTACGATTCCAATAGATTCTATGTCTTTCCAAAGCAATCCATTTAGCAATGTTTGCCGTATAATAGAACTCCAATATTTATTATCATACTCATTCCCTTTACCATAAATAGGCAATTCATCATGCCCATAACTTTTAACATATTCGTTTTTAGTGCCTGTTAAAACATTTGCAATATGAGCAATTGTAAATCTTTCGTTTGTTTGCTCCACTGCCTGCAACACCATTAAAGCCTGCTCTTTCCCCTCAAATTTTTCCTTGGGTTTTGAGCATGCATCGCATTTTTTATCTGCTTCACATTCTTTTTCATCATACTCCTCACCGAAATAATGAAGTAATTGTTTCCTCCTACAAACAGAAGATTCTGCATAACCCACCATTTCACTGAGCAGGTTTTTAGCAGTGTCCCTTTCGGTAACGGGCTTGTCTTTACTAAATTTTTCTAATTTCAGAATGTCATTGTAACTATAAAACATCAAGCAGTTTCCTTCTAATCCGTCTCTTCCTGCTCGTCCGGTTTCTTGGTAATACCCTTCCAACGATTTTGGCACATCATAGTGCACCACAAATCGCACATCCGGTTTGTCAATACCCATACCAAAAGCAATAGTAGCTACCACCACATCGATGTCTTCATTCAAAAAACCATCTTGATTTTTCACCCGTATGGCTGCCTCTAACCCAGCATGATAGGGTACTGCCTTCACGTCATTAACTTGCAACAAATGTGCTACTTCCTCCACTTTCTTCCTGCTCAGACAATATATAATCCCAGACTTTCCTTTATGCTGTTTGACAAATTTTATCAGCTGCTTTTTAGTGCCAGATTTTGGGCGCACCTCATAAAACAAATTTGTTCTATTAAAAGAGGATTTGAAAATATGTGCTGCCTCCATGTTCAGGTTTTTCTGAATATCAATTTGCACTTTTGGCGTAGCCGTAGCAGTCAATGCGATGATTGGGATATCTCCAATTTCTTCTATAATTGCTTTAATTCTTCTATACTCAGGTCTAAAGTCATGCCCCCACTCTGATATACAGTGTGCTTCATCAATCGCTGCAAATGAAACTTTAGCTTCCTTGAAAAAAGCAACATTGGTTGGCTTGGTCAATGATTCAGGGGCAACATATAATAACTTCACCTGCCCATCAAGGGTATCAGCCATTACTTTCTTAGTTTCTGTTTTATTAAGTGTAGAGTTTAAAACCCGTGCATCTACCCCAAAAGCTTGTAACTGGTCTACTTGATTTTTCATCAAAGCGATGAGCGGAGAAACAATAATGGCGACACCCTCTAATATTACTGCAGGCAGCTGATAACACAGTGACTTACCAGCACCTGTTGGCATGATGACAAACGTATTTTTCCCATCAAGAACATTTTGTATAATTTTTTCTTGATTTCCTCGAAATTGGTTGTAACCAAATACTTTCTTAAGTGCGTCTTTTAAATTTACTGTTTGTACTGCCACTTCTTAAAACTAATTATTGTAATATTTTGAATTATGTATCTTTGTTGAAAATTAAATTAAAGAACATAACTTGAAGTTAATAAAAAATATTAGAAATACCGCCAAAGAAGTTATTTTAAATGAGGCTAATGCAATAAAAAAGCTAATTGATTACATTGATGGTGATTTTGAAGCATGTGTCAGTGAAATTTTAAGATGCAAAGGCAGGGTAGTGGTTACGGGCATTGGAAAGAGTGCCATCATTGCTAATAAGATAGTAGCCACTTTGAACTCTACTGGAACACCAGCGTTGTTCATGCATGCTGCAGATGCCATTCATGGTGATTTAGGAATGGTACAAAAAGATGATATCGCTATTTGCATTTCCAAAAGTGGCAATACGCCAGAGGTAAAAGTATTAGTGCCGCTTTTGAAAAGACGAAATGTGAAATTAGTTGCGCTCGTCAGCAATGTTGACTCTTACTTGGGAAAACAAGCAGACTATGTTTTGAATGCGACAATAGAAAGTGAAGCATGTCCAAACAACCTAGCCCCAACCACAAGCACTACTGCGCATTTGGTTTTGGGTGATGCACTTGCGGTGTGTTTGCTCAAAGCAAAAGACTTTACAGCAAAAGATTTTGCGAAGTCGCATCCAGGAGGGGCATTGGGTAAACAGTTATACCTGATGGTTGATGATATTTATCCTGATAATGAACTGCCAATTGTCAATAAAACAGCTTCCATTAAAGATGTTATCATCGAAATATCAAGCAAACGACTTGGGGTTACAGCAGTAGTAGACGATAGTGATGTGCTACGGGGCATTATTACGGATGGTGATTTACGAAGAATGTTGGCACAGCATATTGAGATTGATACTATCGTCGCATCAGATATTATGACAAAGGATGCATTGACAGTGCCAAAAGGAACTTATGCCATCAAAGTACTAAACTTAATGCAAGAAAAAAATATCACTCAGATTGTTATAGAAGACAAAGGCAAGGTGTTAGGTTTTGTACACTTGCATGATTTATTAAAAGAAGGAATTGTTTAAAATTATATAGATGAAAAATAATTATGTAGTAATCATGGCGGGTGGTGTTGGCAGTAGGTTTTGGCCGTATAGCAGAACCAATAAACCCAAACAATTTCTTGATGTATTGGGAATTGGCTCCTCGCTACTGAGAATGACTTATGAGCGATTTCTTGAAGTATGCCCATCCGAAAACATCTACGTAGTCACAAATAGTAATTATTATGATTTGGTAAAAGAGCAAGTACCTGAACTAAATGATGACCAAGTGCTTTTGGAACCAAACCGACGAAATACTGCGCCATGTATTGCCTATGCCGCTTATAAAATACGAGAAAAAAATAATGACGCTAATATCGTCGTCGCCCCTTCCGATCATGTTATTTTCAAAGAGAATATTTTTGTACAAACCATCAATACAGCACTAAAAGCTGCTTCAGAAAATGATAAACTCATCACCCTGGGAATCAAGCCTACAAGACCTGAAACAGGTTATGGTTATATCCAATACATAGAAGGCGATGATGACATAAAAAAGGTAAAAACTTTCACGGAGAAACCAGAACAAAGTCTGGCAGTAAAGTTTTATGAAAGTGGAGATTTTTTATGGAACGCTGGCATATTTATTTGGAATGTAAATACCATCATCAAGGCTTTCGAAAAGCACCTACCCGATATTTACGAAATATTTACCGAAGGGGTAGGCATCTATTATACTGAAAAGGAAAGTGACTTTATCCAATCTGCCTATGCGCAATGCAAAAACATTTCGATTGACTATGGCGTACTCGAAAAATCACACAATGTATACGTTGTGTTAGGTGAATTTCAATGGTCCGATCTGGGCTCATGGAGTTCGCTGCATGAAATTCGTGAAAAAGACGCAAACAATAACGTAATCAATGCCAATGCACTTACTTACGAATCCAAAGATTGCGTTGTACTAGGGCCAAAAGACAAGCTAATTGTGGTACAAGGATTAGAAAATAAGCTAGTGGCAAACGTCGACAACGTGCTTTTGATTTGTGATAAAGACGATGAAAAGCGTATTAGAACATATGTTGCCGATGCGAAGAATAAAATGGGGGATGATTTTATTTAGTGCCTATCTGATTACAAAAAGACTAGCATCCCAAACTATCTTTTACGATGATGCCTTTTGATTTTTCCAGGATCCCGCCTCATATTAAAAAATATCTGTGGCATACACAGTTTCCTCTTCCACAAAATATATTATCTTAAAATCCCCTCTAGAATAAAAGGTTATTTTGGTTCAATCCTTTAACCCGCATTGTTCACCGTTTTAACATGGTACACTTGTAACCACCTTACTATCAGCTAATTACCATATACTTCGCTGAAAATCAAATAGCCCAATTTGGGGTACTTGCAATTATCTTGGCGCATCTGCTTCGCCTGCCTGCCAGTAGGCAGGTTGCAAAATCCTTGAAATATACTCATATATCTTCGGTTTTCCCCCGATAGCTCGGGATCGCATATACACCGAGCTAATCACATGAATAATACTGGTTAAAGCTGTGAAGAAATTATTAGTCAAACTCAGGTTTATAATAATATTCGGTAAGATAAAATATTCAATAAATATAGGTTAATTAGTATTCATTACCGAAATTTGTGCTAGTTAGATAAAAGCGCATGATAGCAACACCAAAAGCACCGCAGAGAATAAAATTCAAAAAAGAAAATCAAACTGAATTTTATTCAGTATTGAAGAAACGTGTCGATGCGTATTTTACGAGCAATAATATCTCAAAAAATGCAAATACAGCGATGGTAATAAAGAGTATTTTTATTTTCGCTTCTTTTATCGGCACCTATTTACTCATCATGTCAAATACCTTCAGCCCGTTGATGATGCTCCTTTTTGCTGCATTAAATGGCTTTTTCAGTGCCATGATGGGTATCAATATAGGGCATGATGCCATACATGGTTCTTATACAAATAATGCCAAGATCAATAAATTTCTCGGCTTAGGTTTTAACCTAGTGGGAGCCAATGATTATATGTGGAATATCATGCATAACATAGTGCACCATACCTGGGCAAATATCCCTAACTATGACGAGGACATTGACCAAGTGCCTATTATACGTACCAATCCCAAACAAGCACTATGGAAAATACATAAATACCAACATATCTATGTGTTCTTCCTATATGCCTTGTCGTCTATTTCTTGGGTGTTTAAAAAAGATTATGTGAAATACAACCAGGACAATATTGGTGGTTATGATAACAGCAGAAAAAACAAGAAGGAGCTTTATAGAATGATTGCGTATAAAGTAGTCTACTATTTTATGTTCATCGCCCTACCTATCATGGTACTTAATATAGCCTGGTATTATGTTTTGTTAGGTTTTGTAGTCATGCATTTTTCAATGGGATTGACATTGGCGTTGATTTTTCAATTATCGCATATCAATGAAGACTTAGCATTTCCCGAAGCCAGTGAAGAAGGAAGTATGGAATATACATGGGCGGCACATCAACTGTTCACCAGTACCAATTATGCGCCTACAAGCCCACTTGCTAGCTTTTTGACTGGTGGTTTACACCTGCAGGTAGAGCATCATTTATTCCCGAAAATGTGTCACATTCACTACCGAGCCATTCACCCTATTGTTAAGGAAACTGCATTAGAATTTGGATTGCCCTATTACGAGCATCCTACTTTCTTGGGGGCACTTGTTTCGCATATCAAGACCTTGAAGAACTTTGGCAAGAGTAAAAATTATGCAGGCGATGGGAAGTATACGGTTGCTGCTTAGTATAGCAACTCATGTTAGTGATTTATTCCTCACTAATCAAATCATAAACGTCACCATAGAAAAATTCCACCCACTCGGCATACATCAATGCAGAAGGATGCAATCCGTCATTTGCCACTAAATCTAAGTTATCCAACGCCTTTTTTGAGATGGGGGTGATATTGTAGAAGAGTATGTCTTGCTCCTCACATATATTTTTGGCAATGGCATTGTATTCGTCTATTTCTTTAGCGATTTTCTCGATGTTACCATCCTTGGCAAAGGGAGTCACACCATAGTCAGGAATAGAAACCACAAAAA
>CAYRIF010000098.1:0-12049 GCA_964424205.1 uncultured Roseivirgaceae bacterium
AGGGCTAGTTTTTCTATTGTATTGTTCGCCTTCTTTTGGATATTCACCAACTGTTGATATGCATTGACATTAATGTTTTCAGAAGGGATTAGCATAATCGTTCCGCCCTCTGCTAGAAAATTATTCAGCGCTTTTATCAGGGAAGAAGAAAGGGCGACTACCTCATTGATAATGATTAAATCAGCAGATTCAATTTTGTGATAATCGACATTATCAGATAGATAAGACTCAAGGTCAAAGAGACTTTTATTGGCATATACTTTTTTGACGTAGTCAGGGGATTCTGCAGATTTTATTTCCATGATATTTACTTTATCATCGATATTCAATGTGAAGTAAAAATCATTGTCAAAGGTGACAGGAAACTCTTCAATTTTGATGATACACTTATTGATCTTAGCATTGAAGTGATTCAATTCAAAAGTTGCCGTTGTCTTATCACCAGGCGCGATATTGATGCTCGTGTTAGCAATTTGCGTATTGTTGATAAATAATTTTACAGGTGCGTCCTCCTCCGTTGCATCTCCTGTGTTTCCAAATTTTACGACCAATTCGTTCTTTTCATTTTCTAGCAAAAATGGATTGGTCATATAGAGTGAGTCCACATAAATGTTTTTTGAACTTGAATAATTAAGCGGCACAAAGTTATAGTTGGCTATTGAGTCAAATTTTATTTTGTTAAAATCACCTATTGTAGATTTTTGAAAATCGGACAACCAATATACAGTTGGCTTGGCATCAGAATTTTGAAATGGGTTGTTAAACTGTCGGTTGTTTATTTCTTCTAGACTTCGGGAGACGCTTGACAGTTTTATTTCTGATAGTAAATCTTCCACTTCACTTTTGCTTTTGGGGATATTTGACCAAGGCGCAAAATCATTGGTAAGTAGTTGGTATTTAGTATTTTGAGGGTAAATATTAATCAGTTCATTGATAAAATCAATGCTTTGTTCATGGGCTGTCAAGTCAGTGGTGACTTTATTTGACATGCTTTGCGAGTTGTCCAGATAGATGAAAACGTTATCGCTTTGCAATGCTTGATTTTCGCCAGGAATAAATGGCTGAGCAAACGCCAAAACCAAAAATGTAATGAACAGTAAGCGAGCGGCAAGTATCAGCAGATGTTTTAACTTAAGTTTAGAGGTGCTGACTTCTTTTACATTTTTTAAAAACTGCGTATTAGAAAAAAATACTTTTTTTACTTTTCGAAAATTGAAAAGATGAATGATGATGGGTATCGCCAAAGCCAGTAATCCGAACAGAAACTGAGGAAATAAGAAGCTCATTAGCTGCAAAACTACAAAACTATCTGGAGAGGTTTATTTATTATGTAGGAAAATTGGATTATCTTTTTAAAACCAGAAACTTATCATCTTGATAATTTCCAGCAATAATCAAATCTCTGAAAGGTGCAGCAACAGTAGAAGCGGACATGGTGGTGCCATCGTTCATATAGATTTGTTCCACTTCGTAATCTCCTTTCCCTCGGTAGTTTATTTTTATGATTTCCGAGGGCGAAAATTCTTTATTTTTGGCATGATATGCCGAAAAGGTCAGTAAACTAGGATGCGCTCCAATCCAAAGGTTTCCATCAGTGTCAAACTCAATATTATCTACTCCTGTACCGCAAGGGATGTCTTCTATAAATTCAAGCGAGCCATCTGTATTTCTTGAAAAAACCTTTACAAGAAATTTTCGGGGAGAAGCGACAAACATCAAGTTGCGCTTTGGGTCAAAATTGATACCATTGGCATAGCTAATATCACTAGCCACTTCCCTATAGTTTTCTCCATCAAAATAAATGACATTAGAAACAGCAAGCCCACCGTAATCTTCTAGTAATCTGCCTACACCTTGGGTATAAGCATGGTCATTGGTGAAATAAAATTGGTTTTCAGCGACCACTACTATATCATTTGGACTAATCATGGATTCATCAGTCAGTGTTTTTTCATGGGTCATTGTTTTACCCTTCATATCCAAAACTTCTACCGTATGCCCCGTGGGCGTATGATTGATAGCCATGACTTGATAGGTGCTATCCTTTTTAAGCATAGAAATACCATGCGGAGCAAAATACTTTTGGAAGGATTCCGTGAGGTTGGTCAATTGGAAACGGCCCGAAGTCAAGTCCATTTGATATAACCCACCATGCCAGTCGGCGCGGTTGGTAGCGCTTCTGTCGTTAGAGGAGATCAGCGCAAAGCCGTCGGTTTGGCTGATGATAATATCTTCAGCGCCAGGCAGTGCAATTTCTTTGACAAGCTCCCCATCAAATTTATTTTCTATTGTTCGGAAGTAACCTGTTGAAATCATTACATTGGCAATGAATGCCATGAGGATTAGCACTGTGATGAGGATAATTTTTAGTAGTAGTTTCATGGGTTGTTTTGAGGTTATTTACTGTGTTCCAGCATCCAAGAAGTCCAATACATAGCTACTTCGTCCCATGTAAAAATATCATAATTCTTAGTGCCATCTGAATTGAGATAGAAGAAGTTGTGTTCGGTTCCAATATATGCTCTAAATGTAAAATTTGATTTACCTTTTCTTATGGTCTCAATTCTTAAATAGTCGTTGAATGGCGTATTATAATCAAGTGTGCCAAAGGTAACCAGCACTGGAATGTCTAAACTTAGGAGTTCGTCCATCATATTTTTGGAGAAATCATAAACATTTTTATTGCTGTCTCCTCCATTTGGAGGGTGTAGATTACTGGAATCACTCACTATCCTCTTCCACCAGTTAAAAGTTCGTTCTGCTCTGGGAAGACTATCAGTTTCATGTCTTCTGCCCTCGCCAATTATGTTCATAATCCGACCAAATGGATTTCCTGCTGAATATATCAAATGAGTTACTTTTTCAGATTCATAGGCCATTTGAGCAGCAACTGAGCTTCCTTGAGAATGTCCAGATACAACGAGTTGACTATCTTCAACCCAAGGCAAAGCTTGAAGATAGTTGATGACTTCAATATTTCTTTTTACATAATAGTCCAAGTGGTTTCTTTCCTGGTATCCATCTGGTACTCTACCGGTTTCTTCAAAGTACATAAGATTAGCTCCTAACTCAGATTTGTCTGCAATTAAGGGTATATAGGGTTTGCTAATTATTACCATATGAAAGTTAGTCAATAAATCCTCAGGTATTTTAAATGGATAAACACCGTATGTCATTTCACCAGCAGTCTTTATCAGTGGCTGTGGAAGACTTCCTTCGCAAAAAAAGAAAATCGGTTTTTTGACTTCTTCCTCACCTTTTTTTGACTTTATAAGGATGTCAACTGTATCTGACTGAAAAGTCATTTGTAAGTGTCGGTATCCAAATTCTGAAGCCTGTTTTTTCTGTGATAAACACAATGAAGGTATAAATATTAGCAGTAGTATAGCTCGTTTCATTAGTTATGGTTCTAAATATCAGAATAACTGTATGCAGTTACACTCTTTGATGTCTGTAAGTTATCAATTACCACCTAAATCTCCAATCTCGAAACGGGTAATAAAACAGTAAATGCTTTCATTAATTGAAACTCTAATCCAATATCTAAAAGGGCAGGTACTGGGCGATTAGCCATTCCCTTTTGGACAATCCCAGTACTTCCTTTATTTCTACGGTTGTCAATTACTTGAGAGATGAAGAACTCTTTTTTTTCTACTGATTGCTTGGGAGATAAAGTGATTAAGTGTACTCTCTTTTGAGATAAAACACTGGTTGAAAAGATAACCATGAACGAGAATGATAATAGCTGTTTTGTATTCATAATGATCGTTGAAAAATGGGTACTTCAATCTAATTTCCTGACGCAAGCTATCAATTATTTTCAAAACCTCCAAAAACACTGAACGGGTATATGAAGATGACTCGAATAATCTAAATGAATAAAGCGAAGGTGTCCGGATACAACCTGGACACCTTCGCTTTGCCTACTTGCGGCTGAAGTACATGGGATTTTTCAGCTGAGCTTACTTCGTTTTATTTTTTGGGGTCTCATTTTGCTTCAAAGGATAGGTTTCAATAAAAAATTTATTTTTTAGCGAATCCATTCGGGATAGCATCCTGTTAATCATATCTTGGTTGCTTTTAACATCTCCACTGAAAAAGTCCTCTTTGAAAAATTCATCTTTTGGAAAATTCTTTTCGTCGAAAAAATCATGAAAGAAATCATCTCCCATCAAAGAATTCCCCATATTAAAATGGTCACTAAATTTTTCAAAAACGCTATCTTGCAACATGGCATCTTTGTCAACATTGGAATAGTAATAGGTATAAGTGGAATCGTATCCTATCAGATTTCCTTCATCATCATATTTTTTATTTACCTTATAGTCCACTTTAGGATCAATCTGCTCTTTGCTAATTTCTTCTTTTTGAACGTCTGTTTTCTTTTCAGATTGCGCATTGCAACTAGTGAAAAGTAATACAGAAATGAATAGTGTTATTATATTTTTCATGATATAAATTTTAGTAAAGAATCAGCTAATACGAGCATTAGCTGATCTCTATGGATGTTACTTAATTTTTATTTGTTTTATTGGTTTTGGTTTGGCTTCTTCCTTTTTTGGGATGGTTAACGATAAAATGCCATTTTTGTAATGAGCAGAAATTTTATCTCCCTCCACTAATTCAGGAAGTGTAAACGAGCGTGTAAACGATTGATAACTAAACTCCTGCCTAGAAATCTTTTCATCATCTTTTACCTCCTCATTTATTTTCTTCTCAGATGAAATGGTGAGCAAATCGTTGTTTAATTCGATGTTGAAATCAGATTTTTCAAACCCCGGAGCGGCTACTTCTACTTCAAAGGCATCTGTATTTTCTGTTATATTGACAGATGGTAACGTCGTATTGGTATCTGAAAAATTATTTCTATTCCAAGAATCCAATTCGCTGTTAAAAAATCGGTCAAATAGATTGGGTAGTTGATTTTGATATCTTATAAGTGTCATGATATTTTATTTTAGGTTTAACATTTATTTTCTACTTTTCATCAATGCAAAATAAATACCAAGGCTATATAGCTGACGGTTAGACAGTTATAACAAAAATACTATGACATTTTTTCATTAGAATCATTTTTTTATTTTCTAACCATGACAAATTTTCAGGAGATGGCATCCTTTAATGTTTTTAGTTGTTGCAATAGTGAAAATTTAATGTGTCAAATAAAACTCAGTTATTCTGAGTAAAACAAAAAGTATAAAAGCGATGCCTAGCTTTGCGAAAAATTTTGTTGTGGTTTGACCCAATGATGTTTTTTTTAACAATAATCTTAAGCTGTTTATTATTTGAACTCGATTTAACAATAATATAATAATGATACATATTTGATAAATAATGGCAGCGATGAGCGCGCCTCTATTTATATCATAGAAGATGTCTTGTAAGATCACATTTACCAAAATGGTGGAGGTAAATAGGCATCCTAAAATCCTTGTTTTTTTAAAAAGTATCAGCAAGCCTCCTGTAATTTCGAAGAAACCCAAAGTAAGCGCAAAGGGCTTGGAGTGTCCATAAAAAGCCCACATGAGTTGCATTCCTGTTAGTTCTGAGACGGGGGTATTGATTTCGGAAGCGCCATCAAATTGAATGATTTTCGCACCACCATATATGAGCATTGCCATTACTACAATCCAACTGAGTGCATTTTCTAGTATTTCTATTTTATCACGCTTGTCAAAGGTCATTTTTTGTATAATTCTGTTAGGCTTACTACCACCTCAATATACAAAATTATTATGAACTAATCAGCACCTGTGTTTGAATTCCTAGGTAGCTTTTAACGAAACCCTTTGTTAGCGGTTTTAGTAATCAATTCAATGGCAAAATCTTTTTTCCTATTGTTTCGTTTCAAATATGCTTCCCACGTTTGAGGGATTTCATAATCAGGAATTACACCGCTCCCTTTTACTTTAGGATTTACGTTAACTTGAAAATGAACCGTAGGTATTGATATTTGTATTTTACTGTTGGGCAGTTTGATAGATTCCGAATAGCCACTGACATTTCCTTCGTATGCTCCTCCTGCCTCGTCTCCGATAAATACGCCCCTATCTGACATTTTCACAAGACTCGCAAATTCTGCGCCACCCGAAAACGTCGTACCACTTATAAGCACATAGACATTTCCTTTAAAAATATGGTCTTTGTTTGGTTTATGGTATTCCAAGTCTGAATAGTAATTGCTGAATAATGTAAATGTGCCTCTTTCAGCAAGGGAGTTTTTCAGTTTCCATTTGTCAGCTTGATAATCCTTGTCGTGTTTATTTTTTGAATATGGCTTTGGCAACATGGTCACCCGCTTGTATTTTTGTATTACTGAGTCTGTCAAGTAGCTGAAAAGTAAATTTTCATTTCCTTCAGTACCGCCATCATTGGCTTGAACATCAATAATTAAATGTTTGATATTGAGAGAATCTATTTTTTTAAAGCTGGATCTATAAAAGGATTCATACGCAATTTCACCGCTGCTAAAACTTGGAACACACAAATAAGCAACGGAATCATTAATTTGCTGCAAAGCAAAATGAGTGTAATCAAAGTCAGCTGATTTGAATTTAGCATTCTTGCCTTTAAATTTTGTGTATATAATAGGGGAGATGTTTATAGTTTGGATTTCCTTGCTCCCAAATTCCTGAATTTCTAGTTTGAATTTCTTTTTTTTACCATAGATTAACCTATAAAGCAACGAAAAATTAATGCCTCCTGTCCACTCGTATCTTGACGTTTCATTGAAACCATCTGTAGGAATGAGCGGAAATAATTTGGTAATAATGTCGCTTATTTTTTCTCCATTTACCGAAATCAGTTTAGATCCTTTGTTGAGGCCCACTATATTTTTGCCATAATTTTGAGTGATGATTAAGGCTTTATCACAAAATTTTACTGCCAAAGGAAGAAAGGATTTGGAGAGTCCAATTTTTATCATTGTCAATTTTGGCAAGTTGATGGAAGTATGTGCCTCGTTGGTTAATCCTAAGGTATATCGTAGGGTTCTGTAAAATTCTAATTTTGTTTTTGGCACATTTAGGGTTTTTCTAATGCTGTCAATTTCTTTATTTACCTCGTGTTCGGGAAGGTATTCATAAAGTCCCTGATGTTGTAGCCTTAATTCTTCAATCAAATAATCAAAGTCGCTTATTAATTTTTCAGGGTTCATCTTTTTTTGACCAAAAAGATTAAAGAGACAAGAAACAGAGAGGACAAATACTAAAATTGCTTTCATGGAATTGATGCCTTATTTATTATCAATTAATTTCAAGGTAAAATTCATTTGTATGTCAGTATGATTTATAAAATCATCATAGGATTGGATGACTTTATAATCAGGAATGATACCGCTACCAGAAATTTGATTTTCTTTAACTGGCACGTCTTGTTCTAAATTCACAATAGAAAAGGAAGTTTTTAATTTTGATTTTGGCAATATATAAGTCATTGGAATATGTCCATTGTGCCCGTAATACCCACCCATGGTTTCTTCACCTATCACTGTTGTATTTTCATTTCCTGTCACCAGTGCTGCGAATAAACTACCCGCCGAAGCAATCCGTGGACTTATGAGTAGGTATATTTTTCCTTTGAAAGCATTCTCTTTGGGCGTTCGTACCTGATGGTCTTCACTATGGGCGTCTTGATAGTATTTACCGTCTTTTTCTATTGGGAATTCTTGTTTGAAATAGAGGTTGTATTTTATCACCCCAATAAAACGTAAAAATCGAGGCACTTTTGTTTCTACATATTTCATATACGGAATTTTGGTGAATGCCACCCACGCTTCTTTGTTTTCTTGGAATTCCTTTTGTGCGAGATAGGCATATGTTACGAGGTCGTTGGGGTCGGTTCCGCCACCATTATGGCGTACATCAATGATTAGATTTTTTATTTTATTTACTTTCATATCAGAAAAGATACTATCCAAATATTTGACGTAAATTTTATGATTTTTATCATCTTTGTTCCATCCTATTACAAACGTATTGATGGTTAAAATACCAGTTTCTGCATTGATGTTTCTGTAACTATATTTTTCTTCAAACTCATTATAGTTCAGATAATCAAGGTTATCGAAAGGTTTGGAATACCTATTTTTAAAGTTATTTGCATAATCTGAATAGCTGACACTTTTTAGGGTAATAGATTTTATCTCATTTTCACCGTGGATTTTATAGGAGATTTTGAAGTGTTCAGTTAGCCCATAGTTTAATCTATAATACTTTGCGAAGCTGCTGCCAATACCAATCATTTTTCCTGTCGTGTTGGTGCCGTCGGTGGTATAATACTTATACAGGTTGATGAAAATACTATTTACTAACTCGCCATTAATTGAAATAACTTCTGCCCCTAAAGGAATCTTTTTGCCTTCAATATTTACTATTGCTTTGTTTTCAATTTGTTTGATTTGTAAAGGAAAATAGCCATGTGTTTCTTTTTTGAGTGCTTGATAATACTTCTCTGGCATTTCAGTGTTGTTATGTACGCTGCCTTCGAAATCCGTTAATTGACAGATGATATTATAAAAATCACGATATGACTTAGATTTTTAAATGGCACCAGCAGCCCACCGATAGGTACTGTCAATGGCTGCTTTGGTTCGATATTTATACAGACCAGAATTTGCTTTGATTCGAATGTCTTTGAAAATTTCAAAGTCTTTCTTCATTTTTTCTATAGAAAAATCATCATCCAATGACTGAGAAAAAACAGGCTGACTTATTAGTATTGTTAGTGCGAGGTATATTAAGTGCTTCATAAAGTTATAAAAGTTATATGTTGAGGAGACAAAAGTAATAAGAGGAACTACAAGCGACTTGTACAATCTTGGTGAATTGTCTAGTACAAGCCAGATTTATAGGCGCTGCTGGTATGCTTTGGGAGAAATACCAATATAGCGTTTGAAAGCCTTTGAGTAATGTGCCATATCAGAAAAATTATAATCAAAGGCTATTTGTGTGAGTGCTGAATTTTTGGTAATCAATTGTTTGCTCGAAAATATTTTCTGCATTAAAATATAATTCATCGGTGACATGCCAGTTGAGATTTTAAAGTTTTTAGCAAATCCATATTTGTTGATATGCGCTATTTTTGCCAATTCATCTAGGCTAAGTTTCCGTGTGAGGTGCATATCGATGTAGCTTTTAATATGGTCCAAAGATGAAAAATCCAGTGCTAAATATTCCCCTTTTTTTTCTTGAGCATAGTGTTTAATAGCATTTACAAATCTGTGCAGTAGCAATTCAATTTGTTTGGTATTATTGGTGCCAATGGCATTTTTAAGTTCAATAAATAAAAAATTTGCGCTGCTGTCATTAATTTTCCGATTCAAAAAAGTGATATTCTTTCCGTTTGACAGGTATTTCATCAAGTCTTTTGAAATGTAGATAGTATCGAAACAAAGTTGAATGCTTTTATCCATTAATGGATTAGAATGTATTTCGTAGGGATTTGTGATGGTGATGCTCCCTACTTCGCTATAGAAATTTTGGTCATTAATACTGATGACTTCGATTCCCGAGTGGATGAGCGATATGCAAAACGTTTCGTGATAGTGTTTTGGAAACTCAGTTTCTTGTTTGTGTATGGTTAGATATTCTAGGTTATCTAGTTTCATTTTTGACTGCTTTTTTATCCATATGTAATACGTCTGCAATGATAGGTAGTTGTCTTAACTTTTCAATTATTTATCTCTTATAGTCTGTTGTTATACATATACTCGGTTTTGTGCATGCATATTTTGGGACGGGATATGATGTGCTACGTCTCGGCTAAGAAATCGTAGGGGAGTTTGAAACTCTGCCCTTTCAATTTAGCATTTAGCCAAGTCAAATATTTTTATGATTAGTTTTCTTTTTCGTTATCAAAATTTTGGTTTGGTGGTTTTCAAATAAAGCTTTGAATTTCAATTTACCACCAAAACCCCTATGTTTTTAGCCACTGTTTTACCCACCGTTTAGTTCTTTTTCCGTTACTGATAGCGTTGGCATTTACACTCGGTTTAATTCGTCCATTAATGCTCTGCGCTGCGGGTATTGCCTTCTAAACAATTCTATTAATTGATTCACTTTGTCATTTCCACCAAGTTTTTTCATTCTACGTAAATATTTGCAAGCTGTTTGGTAATGGTTTCGACCAATATATTTTTCAACATAATTCGTGATTCTTCCACTGTACAATTCAATTAATTCAGATGAATAATCTTTAGCTAAATACTGTTCGTTCTGTTGAATGTTTTCCATAGAAAGATTTTGTTTGAGCATAAGAAATAACCTATCCCACCATTCTTCGCTTATGTAAATCTTTCGAATCAACGGTGTGTACCCCCATCTCTGTTTAGGAGTAATTTCTTTTATTATTTCTTCTAAAAATGGATGCCACTTTTCATCTTCAATATTCTCTTTAAGAATTTGATAATAATCTTGTTCGGGATGAAAATTGTCAATAAACAGAAACCTTGAATATTCAATAACTTTTGAAGTGTCTTTTTGTGATTGAGCAACTTTCAGTAACCAATTGTACCATATCTTCACTAAACCAGGTTTGTCTTTCTCATCATATTCAATTCCATCTTTTGAAAGACTTATTACTCTTTCAAAGTCTTTGTTTTTAAATGCTTTTTCTATCTCTTTTGTTCTGATTGATGAATTTGAAATGTGTTTATTGATATACTTTTCTACTTCTTTTTCATCTTTAAATTTTCTCAACAAATCTAATTTAACGGCTTGAGCTTGTTCTCGTTCGTATTCTCCGTTAATGGTGTCCAAACAGCTAAGTATTATATCAGCATCACTTTCTTTTTCAATTAACTCACAAGCAAGGTGAAGCATTCCTAAATGCCAATCCCAACCATCAAATAATCGTTGATTAAAAGAAGAAATGCAGTATTCAAATATTTCATCTTTCAATATTTTAGGAAGTTTTTCTTGCGCTAATTTTGAGAGTAACGCTATAGCCGATTCTGCAAAATAACCCAAATCACCATTACTGTCATCTCCATATTGAAACGCTTCTGTCATTTCTTCCAATAAAGCTGTACTTATGAAAAATACATTTTCAAAATTGTTATTGGCTAAATATTTTTCAGCATTTTCTAAAAATGATTCGGTGGTGTTCACAACATATTTCATATCCGACCAACCAATCCAACCGTCTCTTCCTGCCGCTGATTGCAAAATGGAATGAATTTGTTTTTGATAAAATTCTTTCGATTGGTTTTGGCTCAAATGTCCAAATGATGCTAAAAAGTAGTTCCTGAATTTTTTGTCTTTTTTACTATTTTCCTGAACAAATTCTATCAATTCGTTATGCGGAATTGCCTTTAGTAATTCTTTTACTTGTTGAGAAATTGATTTAGTTTTTTTCTTTTTTGGAATAGTAAAATTAGGTTGATTTAATTCTAATTCATCTTGTTGTAAATGAAAAATAACCGCAACAACGTGTTTGCAAACTGGTCCCATATCATAAGGACAATCGCAATTGTGTTCAGTTATTGTATTGTTGGTAATTTCTAATTGAACTGTATATTCTTCCGTACCCGAAACAATGGCTTCATATTCTCCAGATGAAATTTCAGAAAAATCAGTTATTGCACCACCTTTAAAATATGAAAGTCCTCTTTTTAGGATTCTTTCATCAATTAATTGCTCAAATTCGTTTAACGGTATTCTCATATCTAAAAAGCATTAAACTTATCGCCCATAGCGTGTTTTAGATTCCATTTTTTGGTGGTGTCTATGGCTCGTTCGAGTACAATTAATTTTTGGCCTGTATTCGTTTTAAAATGTTCTACAGTTTCGTCTGCAATAATTACATCTAAACATATTAAAGTTTCTTTGTCTCCATCTGTGGCAAGTAGAATTTCATTTTTCTTGAATTCCTCTTGTTTGGTTAAGGTGTGATTGAGTTTAAAACCGTTTTTGATTAGTATTTCGGTTATCAATTCATCTTTATTGAAAGCAGAAACCAATTGAGCTTCTTTGTCTTTGATATATTTTTTAAGCAACTCAATATTTTCTTCTTCCGTTTTTTCAGGGTCTGGGGCAAATTCTACTCTTGG
>CAYRIF010000099.1:0-11923 GCA_964424205.1 uncultured Roseivirgaceae bacterium
AACTTCCACTTATATGAATCTTATATTCCTTATATGGTAAAAAAGAGAAGAGAAATTAGAAGTAAGACTTGAAGAGGTAAGACATAGGACTGTAGGAAATTAGAGATGGGAATAAATAAAGATAAAAGACAAAAACACATGAAAGAAATATTTGCTGAGATTATTACCATTGGAGATGAAATTCTCTACGGACAAATTGTGGACACCAATTCGCAATGGATGAGTGCCAAACTAGATGAAATAGGAGTGAAAATCGTCAGAAAAACAACCATTGGCGATAGCAAGCAAGAATTACTGAATGCATTTTCCGAGGCTGAAAACAGAGCGGCTATTGTATTAATCACTGGTGGGTTAGGACCAACCAATGATGATATCACTAAATACTGTCTTGCAGAATACTTTGATTCTACAATTTCTATGAATCAAACCGCTTTAATCGAGTTAGAGGCGTTATTTGAAAAGCATGGCTTTACCATGACCGACACCAACAGAAGACAAGCCGAATTGCCTGATAAATGCACCATGATTAGTAATAAAAATGGAACAGCCCCCGCCATGTGGTTTGAAAGAAATAACAAAGTCTTTGTCTCCATGCCCGGCGTACCCCACGAAATGAAAGCCATCATGCAATCCTCAGTTTTACCCAAACTTCAAAGGTTCTTTGCGACACATAGCATTGTACATAGGATGATTAAAACTGCGGGGATTGGAGAGTCTTGGTTGTCAGATATCATCAAAGACTGGGAAGAGAACTTACCAACTCATATCAAATTAGCATACCTACCAAGTCTTATGCAGGTAAAGCTAAGGTTAACCGCCATTGGCGATGACAAATTGTTTTTAAATAATGAAATTGAAACACAAATATCCAGGCTCATTCCATTGATAGAAAAGCATATTTATGGCTATGACAAGGATACTTTGGAAACCGTTATCGGTAAAATATTAGTTGCAAAGGGATTGACCATTTCCACTGCTGAAAGTTGCACTGGCGGCCATGTCGCACATATCCTAACAACTGTTCCTGGGAGCTCTAAATATTTTCAAGGCGGAATTATTCCCTACCATAACTATCAGAAAATCAACTTATTAGATGTAGATTCTAAAACCATAGAACAGCATGGAGCGGTGAGCGAAGAAACGGTGATTGAGATGGCTAATGGCGTCAGAAAAAAGTTTGGAACAGACATTGGAATTGCAAGCAGCGGCATCATGGGTCCCGATGGCGGTACTGAAGAGAAACCGGTGGGTACTATTTGGATTGCTTATGCTGATGGACAAAAAACCGTTGCCAAAAAATTAACCTATGGCAACCAGAGATTAGTCAATATCAAGCGCTCTACCGTAGGAATCTTATACTTAATTTGGAAAAATTTAGTACATATCAATGAAGAAGATGTTTGAAAAGACTAAATTTGCACCTAAAATACCTGAGTACTCTGATTCAATTCAGGGCTTAAACAATTAAAGAAACAATTTTTTTGATGCAGTATCAAAAAATTAGAACCCACTGGTGGGTAAAATATTATTAAAATGGCGCTGATAGAAATGATTATGCCTAAAATGGGCGAAAGTATCATGGAAGGTACGGTTTTAACGTGGCTCAAAAAGGTAGGCGATGAAATAGAAGAAGATGAGTCTGTGCTGGAAGTAGCAACAGATAAAGTAGATACTGAGATTCCTTCAACCCATGCTGGCGTTTTAAAAGAAATATTGGCACAAGAAGGTGATGTAATTGAGGTTGGGAAACCAATCGCGATTATCAGTACAGCAGGTGATGACGTAGTTGTAACGGAAACTTCCAAGCCTGAAACTAGCAGCATAGAAGAGGCGGAAGTTGTGGAAGCCCTACCTAAAAGCAAAATAGTAGCCACAAAATTAGCAGTACCAACTTCAGGCAGGTTTTACTCTCCTCTCGTACTTAACATTGCAAAAAAAGAAAGTATTCCAATGCACGAGTTAGAGACTATTTTAGGCACTGGCAAAAAAGGAAGGGTAACAAAGAAAGATATTTTGTCTTATGTTTCTGAAAGAGGCAATGGCACATTCATAGCGCAGCCCGCTACAAGCAATGGCAAAAGCATGCCAGCAAAAGTAAATGTTTCTGTCAGTGCGGGGGATGAAATTATTCAGATGGATAGAATGCGGAAGATGATTGCCGAACGCATGGTAGATTCAAAACGCATCTCTCCGCATGTCACCTCATTTGTAGAAGCAGATGTTACTAATATTGTTCAATGGAGAAACAAAGTAAAAGACCAATTCTTCCGGAATCAAGGTGAAAAACTAACCTTCACTCCTATCCTGATGGAAGCAATCATCAAAGCTATCAAGGACTTTCCAATGATAAATATTTCTCTTGACGGAGATAACATCATAAAGAAAAAAGCCATCAATGTAGGCATGGCAGTTGCATTACCAACAGGAAATCTTATTGTACCAGTCATCAAAAATGCTGATCAGTATAATTTAGCTGGTTTGACGAAGCAAGTAAACGACTTGGCAAAAAGGGCAAGAGAAAACAACTTAAAACCAGATGATCTTTCAGGAGGTACTTATACCATTTCTAATGTCGGTTCATTTGGTAATGTTATGGGCACACCAATCATTGTACAACCGCAAGTAGCCATTTTGGCATTGGGAGCCATCATCAAGAAACCTGCAGTGATAGAAACACCACACGGTGATGCCATCGCCATCAGACATAAAATGTTCTTATCACATTCCTACGACCACAGGGTGGTAGATGGTGCCCTCGGCGGCATGTTTGTGCGTAGGGTTGCTGACTATCTTGAGTCATTTGATGTGGAGCAGGTGGTTTAATTCTATATCTAATCAACTCGAACCATTAGTTAGCCCTATTCCGTTCATCATCATTTCCAAAGCCCCTGTTTTTTACAGCTATCTTCTTGTTTCCAACATTATATACAATTGAAAATCGCACATGCCTGCTGCTATAGTTTTGTCCGTATACTGTTTTCACACCATTTATTTCAGATTCTAGCTTACTTAAACTTGCTGTGTCAAAAATATCATTAAATAATACAGAAAATTGCAGATTATTATTTAAGAAACTTTGCCGTAATCCTACATTAAAACTATACGTTTCTCCTATATTAAATAACAGTGTTTTATGTGCTGCTGTGTACCAAAAATCTGCTTGTACCTTTGTGTTTTTACTTAATACAAAAGTATTGTCTGTAGAAAAATAGAATTGCAGACCATTTTGAGCCGTTGCATTCAAATCACTATCGAGTTTCGTTTTTTGTCCAGATAAGGAGATGTAATTCTGACTTCTCCACCATGGTACGCTGTTGAAACTATAAGTCTCACTGATTCTCCAATAAGTACCTGTATAATAATTTCTCCTAATAATTGCCTGAACATCATTTTCAGGCTCTGCTGAAAAAAGCGTGCCAAAACCATTCGCAGTTTTACTAAAATAGAAACTAGTAATTAGTATTCCTTTATAATTATGTGCTAGTGTAAAGCGGTCTGTGAAAGAGGGTTGTATAAATGGATTTCCTTCAGAATAGACGTTGCTATTAACATAACTTCTAAATGGGTTTAAATCCCTAAAAATGGGACGATTAATACCTCTGCCATAATTAAAGGAAAAATTATGTTCCTCATTTGTTTTGTAAGTAGTGTAAAATGTTGGAAATAATTTTGTGTAGTTATTTGAATTGGTTTGGTTTAGCGTTTTAGAAAACCCCTTGGTTTCGGTGCTCTCCATTCGCAGTCCAGCTTGAAAATTCCAATTATCATTTAGCTTTTTTGAGCCGTTTACATAAATTGCTTGTACGTTTTCCTCATATTTAAATTCATTCGAAAGATTAGTATCAAATATTGGAGTTCCAAGAATAGTATTAAAATTTTGCAAATCATTAATGGTTGTAATAAAGCTAATTTTAGCTCCGTAAGATAGGTTTATAAATTTCGTTGGGTGTTCTACATCAACTTTTATACTATAATTATCAATGTCCTGTTTAGAAAAATTTTGAGCAGCTTGATTGATTCCTTTGAAGTCATTGGAAGGAGAAAATGCATTTACAATATAATTATTTTCAAAGTTATTATTGTAATCAAAATAATCAAAATCAACAGATATTTTCTTCCCTATGGTATCCAATTTAGCAATAAAGTGAGCATTGAATAAATGACTATTTACGCTATCACTTCTTACTGAATTATTAATTAATAAGGAGTCTAAACTATTAGCATCATCAAAAAATTGAGTTGTCCCTTTCCCTTTTGAATCAGGATGATTAAAGTTTCCTAAATATTGCCCGCCAATAGTTACATGATCAGAAATATCATAATCTAATGAGAAACGACTCGCAAAATTGCGCTTTTCGTCTTTCGATTCTGTATCTACTTTCCACACACTTGTCGAAAAAAAGGCATCACTTCTTTCTTGGCTTCTTATATGTCCCTTGCTCCCATTCACCGAAAACATCAGTCGAATTTTATTTTTATTATATGAAAAATTATTTCTTACTGTTACATAACCATAGGCACTTTGATTGTAAGCAAGCGTAGTTGCATTCTTCCATGAATTTTTCCGTCCCTTCTTATATATGATATTAATTAGACCACCATTACCCGCTGCTTCATATTTTGCAGGTGGATTAGTTATAATTTCAATTTTCTGAATATCATCTGCAGCAATAGAATTTAAAAAATTCACTAAATCCTCACCTGACAATTGTAGTAAGCGACCATCAATCATAATACGAGATGCTTCACCACCTATCATACTAATTGTATTATTTTGAATTCTAATCCCTGGAGCGACCCGTAATGCATCCAAGGCATCACCCCCACTGGCTGCAATGCTATTTTCAACATTAAATACTAATCGATCTGTCTTTTGCTCAATAAGCATTTTTTGTGAGGTTACTACAACACTTTCAAGGCTCTTCACGTCCTCCATTAAATGGACAATCCGTAAATCAGTATCTTTTTCGAGTAGCAACTCTTTCTTCCAATTTGTATAGCCCAAAAAACTAACTGTAATATTGTATATTCCTTTTTTTGTTTCAATATTAAAAGAACCATCTTCGTTTGTAACTGTACCTGTAACCATTTCATCATTTTCATTAGAGAGTATAACATTTGCAAATGGTACTGGCCCAGTATTACTTATTATAGTTCCTTTTAATTGAACTTGAGACACTCCAAAAAATGGCAATAAAAGGAAAGTTAATACAATATATTTTTTCATTTCGTTTAAACTTTATATAGTTAATAATTAATTTGAAACAAAAATGATATGAAAATCTATGTTTGGCGTACAACTAAAAAAAGTAGTACCAATTTTTTCAGGGAAAATTAGTACTACTTTCTACACTACCGTACTGTTATGCGAATAAACAGCTATTATGGGTGGTTTTTTCGGTATTCTGTAGGAGTCATACCAGTATGCTTTTTAAATGCTGAGTTGAAAGGAGATTTTGAGTTATAGCCCACATCATAAATAATTTCAAGAATCGTTAGTTTGCTATTAGCGGGATTCTTCAATAATTTAATGGCTTTTTTTATACGGTATTCATTTATAAAATCAAAAAAATGTTGACCCAAATGATGGTTAATTAAAATAGATAACTCACGAAATGGAATATTCATTTGGTTTGCCAATTTCTGGATCGTTAAAGAAGAATCCAGATAAGGTTCTTTGCTTTCCATATATTCTTGCAAGTTGCTTATTTGATGTGAAAACTTGGGATTTAAGCTATTGGTCATAGAACCTAATTCGATCCTATTCAGCATGTTTTTTACTAACTGATGTTTTGTATCAATTCCACGAAACAGCTCTGGATGATACATACTTTTTAAAACGATCCAAGATAAAAAACCTAACAACAATAGTGTGAGAATAATCCTCATCACATTTAGAACTTCAATATCATCGCCAAAAAACACATAAATCTGTTTGAAGGTAGCAAAAACAAAAATCAAGGTAAGAAGTAGTGTTAGCTGGTATAGCCACTTATAATTGAACGTGCTGTCGTTAGAATAGTTTTCTAGTAATATTCGTTTATACTTCTTAAGTGTTACAAATATGAGCATCAAGTAAAATACCGTGGCTAAACCACCATAAATAGAAGAAATTTTGGTTTCAATGTTTGAATGGAAATTTTGTGTAAACATGATTCGCGCTCCTTCATTAACTGCATAAAACCTCGGGGTAAAAATCAAAATTTCTACTACAAAAGGTATTAAATGTAATAAATGCTTTCGTTCCAGTTTAAAATCCGAATAAACTGCCGAAAGAACGTATAAAAACAGCAATGGGCTCGACAAAAACATTATTTGATCTCGCAACATGTCTAGAACCAAGGGTAGACTTATATATTGCGCATAGAAAAACACACTAATATGAGTAGCAAATATCACGAAATAGATTGCCATTAACCTATTACTCGTTTTGTTTTTTGTTTTTACAGTTAATAAAAAAAAGGCAAAAAGCAACGAAATAAAAACCAGAATTAAAGTAATAATACCAAGTATAGAAAATTTGTTCATAATCAGTTATGTGCTACTTATCCGGCTAAAATATATATTTAGTTTTAATTTTCGTGTATGGATTTACTCTTTTTGTAAAGAATCCAAAAACATGGGTATCCAATTCCAATTATTGTTGCCTTAGCATATCTAATAGAAATTTAAATATTATGCATCACTCCTACGACCACAGGGTGGTAGATGGTGCCCTCGGCGGCATGTTTGTGCGTAGGGTTGCTGACTATCTTGAGTCATTTGATGTGGAGCAGGTGGTTTAGTCAATATAACACTTCAATCAATCATACTTTCACCATCCAGATTGGTGGTAAGCACCGCACTCATATAATCAAAGTAAGGTCGCAATGTTTTATAGGTATCCAATATCATATCAATAAACCCAGGACGCGTAACTTCTTGGTCAGAGAAATTACGCGTCACATAAAATTGCTTCTTCCTGATCAAATTAATGGCAGGGTGGTCAATATCAAATCCTCTAGGGGCAGTTTTAACTTCGCTTCCCATCAATCCTCCAAAAGCCTTTTTAAACTTTCTATTATTCAAAATAGCGTTAATTTCGGAATCATCCTGCTCAAACTCTTGACGTATTCTTTTTAAATCGCTAGGATTAGGCGCATAAAACCCACCGCCCGCAATGGCAGCACCAGGTTCAATATTTAAAAAATAGCCTCCTCTTAATCCTGCAGTTGCTCTTTTAAAACTTCCTGCAAATCGCGCCTTGTAGGGTGTTTTATCATTAGAAAACCGAACATCCCTATAAATTCTATAAATAGAATGACTTTCAATTTGATCTGTTTGCTGTAACCGATTTTCTACTTCAATGAAAAATGATTTTATATCATTTTGATGATTCTTGAAAATCGCCTTCCGTTCATTAAACCACTCCCGATTATTATTGTCTCGCAAAGCAATTAAGAAGTCCATGGTTTCTTTTTTTATAATCATGTTTTTATACTTTTCCCTAATCAATTCTAATGCTCCGTAATTGTATTGCACTCGTCTTTACAAGAGCTACACTAAGTGAACTCTTTAATCTTATTCACTACTTATAAATTGACTTTTTCAAACATACGTATAATCATTTCGCATTGCAAATACCTGAGAAGAAGCTGTCGCAATGCAATTGCGACCGAGCAGGACTTCAATACCTACTTCATTTTCATGAAATTTATCCTATATATAAAATATATTATATATATTTACATCAAACAAAATAAAGTTACAACAGGATGAAAAAGTTAATTGAAGTTAATGAAATGACTTTAACAAAACTAAAAGTGCTATCTGCATTTGAAGATTTGAGCGTAAAGGCTTTGATGGAAAAAGCAATCGAGCTATTTGTTCTTAGCAAAGAGAAGGAGCAAATGGACAACTTGTCTGCTGAGGAAAAAGAAGATTTGGGTTTATTATTATTAATGCAAAGAGTAGATAGAACTGATACAGTAAGTGAAAAGGAATTTTTCAAAGCACTAAAAGAATGAAAATTGTTTACAACAGAGCATTATTGAAAGATGTTAAAAAAATAACCAACAAAAAGTTACAGCAGAAGATTGAGGATGCAATTATTGAAATGAAAAACGTACCAAATTTGAATGATTTAAAAGGTTTGAAAAGGCTAAAAGGGCATCCTTTTGCGTATAGAATAAGAATAGGAGATTATCGACTTGGTTTCTATTTTGATAATAATACTATTGAACTTATTAGATTCTTAAAGCGTAATGATATTTACAAGGTTTTTCCTTAACCTACTATAGCATAATTCCCGCAAACACTTCTGCTCAATTGCCATGAAACTGAGACCCGCTATACTCCTACACATCTTCCATAGATTTATTCTCTAACCGCCACATGGCACTCACTTGCAATGTCATAAATCCGAATTCTTCTAATGTTTTCCCCTGCAATAGGTAACAACCCTTGCCTTTAAATGGGTAGCGCTTTGCTACTGGCGGAAAATGAACGGTATCCAACCACTCCCCGTTCAAGTCTAGAAACGTACCGAAATACATATAATCTCCCTTGCTCGTTCTCGTGTTTTTTATAGTAATCAGATTGCCTACAATTTGAATGGTTTTTCCCTTTGATCGTTCCAAATCTTTTGCGACTAGTTGAGTTGTGATTTTTTCTTTCAGCAATCCAAAAGGTGAATTAAGAGAAAACCCCAGCAATTCTATCTGGTCGTAGGCATCTTCAATAGGCTCATGCGTCAGTGTGGGTAAAGTATAATTCTTCTTTTGTGTTGCACTAAATAGCTGCGGTAGCCTTTCGCCATGGTCATGTTTAGACAATGACATATGCGCCTGCCACAGCAATTCTTTTTTTGTTTTATCTATAAAAGAGAATGTCTCCGCCCTTATTAACAACACCAACTGTTCTAGTGAAATTGGTACTCGATCTATAAAGGATTCTAAATCCTCAAAGTCACCATTTTCATTTCTTTCTTTGATGATTCGCCGTTTGTTCTTACTTTCCAATCCTTGGATAAAACTAAAACCTAAATAGATTTTATCGCCTGCTATTTTTGTTAATATTTCACTGATGTTGATATTAGGAGCTATAATAGTTCCTCCATGTTTTTTGGCTTCATGTAAATATACCTCTTGACGATAAAATCCACCAAAATTATTGACCGTTGCCACCATATATTCTAAAGGAAAATGTGCTTTCAGGTAAAGTGCTTGATAACTTTCTACCGCATAGGATGCCGAATGTCCTTTGGCAAAAGCATAATTCGCAAAGCTCTCAATTTGTGTCCAAATTTCTTCGATTAATCTTTTGGGATGCCCTTTTGCCATGCAATTAGTAAAAAACGCGTCTTTGGCTTTCCAGAATTCACTACGCTCTCGGAATTTCCATGACATGCCTCTTCGCAAATGGTCTGCCTCTGCTAAGGTTAATCCACCAAAATAATGTGCTACTTTAATCACATCCTCTTGGTATACCATGACGCCATATGTTTCCTTCATCAAATCATATAACTCTGGTAGTTGCTTCCGAGCCTTCTCCCTCCTATTCTTATCTCTAAAACGTAAAATATACTCTCGCATCATGCCCGATTTAGCGACGCCCGGTCTGATAATGCTACTCGCCGCCACTAACCGCAAATAATCATCGGCTTCCAGTTTTTTTAACAACATTCTCATGGCGGGAGACTCTACATAAAAACATCCTATCGTCTTGCCATTTCGCAGCAAATCCTTGATTTTCAGATCTTTTTTAAATTTATCAAAATCATTAATATCAATATCAATTCCCTTATTCTCTTTGACAATCGTGAGCGTATCTCTGATTTTTCCCAACCCTCGTTGACTCAAAATATCTAATTTATGCAACCCTATATCCTCTGCTTCCAACATACTAAACTGTGTAGTAGGAAAACCTTTGGGTGGAATAAAAGTAGCGGTGTAATCAGTAGTAGGATTATCAGCAACTAGAATACCACTCGAGTGAACACTCAGGTGACTGGGGAATTCACTAATAAGCGCACCATATTTAAGGACCAAGCGCCCAATTTCATCCACCGGCTGACCATTTTTAATCTTTTGCAATTTATCAATTTCAAATGAAGGCAATCCAAACACCTTTCCCATCTCTCGAATAACCGACTTATGCTGAAAAGTAATGTAAGTACCCAAAAGTGACACATGCGCATAGCCATGCTTTTCGAATATATATTGCGTGATATCATCCCTATCGGTCCAGTTAAAATCAATGTCAAAATCTGGAGGCGTAGTGCGGTACGGGTTGATAAATCGCTCAAAATAAAGGTCTAATTCTACAGGATTCACATCCGTAATGCCGAGTAGATACGCCACCAAACTATTGGCACCACTTCCTCTTCCTACATGAAAATAACTTTTGCTTTTGGCATAGTTAATAATGTCCCAATTGATTAAAAAATAAGGGCAAAATCCCAGGTCAATAATGACCTTTAGCTCCGTCTCCATTCTGTCCTTTACAAGCTTCGATGGATTTCCAAAACGCGTCGTTAATCCTTCATAAGTCTTGCGTTTTAATAGTTCCAAATCACTATTGATAGCATCAGTGAATATGGACTTATTCCTATTTTTATTTAATTCAAAACCAATGCCACAACTCTCCAAAACCTTCTCCGTATTCTTAATGATTTGTGGGTGTTGTTTGTAAATCTCTCGTAATTCAGAGATGGGTAACATTTTATGATTTTCATTTCCTTCCTCCGACTGAGATAGTTTGCTCAACAAGGTGTTTTTATCGACCGCTCGCAACAAGCGATGTGCATTGAAATCCTTTTTATACCGAAAGGTTACAGGATGTAAAATCACAAATTTAGAAGCGTCGTAAGTACTGCCTAATACACCCATTCTACTCAGCTGCGAAATGGTAACTCCCACATACTCATGTTGTGCTAATGCGCTGTTAGAATCATAGGTATGAAATGGGTAAATAACATGGCTATCATTAAACGCTGGTGCTACCGCCGGCACTTTCATTTTTTTACTCAATAAATAGGTGAGGTATCTATTCAGCTCAGCAAACCCAAGGTTATTTTTGGCAATGCCAATAAACTGCTGCTGCACCCCATTTCTAAAATCTATGCCTACAATGGGTTTGATAGAATATTGTGATGCCTTTTTGATAAAATCCAAACAGGCTGAAGTATTGTTGATGTCAGTTAAAACAAGGGATTCCAAGCCATTTTTCTGCCCTTCACTTAGCAATTCATCTATGGAAAGCGTTCCATATTTAAAACTATAATATGTGTGGCAGTTTATATACATGTAGGTTTTATTTCCTCTATTATAGTCAATATTTCCCTGACAATAATATTAGGAGAAATAATAGTTCTTCTACTCTTAGCTTCATTCAAATACACCACCTGATGATAATTATCCTAAATTATTTACAGTACTCACCATATACTCTAAAGGAAAATGCGCTTTCTGATAAAGGGGCTGATAGCCCACTTCCGAATGAAATATTCCATATTTTATTTGCAGAATGGGTAAAAAAATTGAACAATGGAATTATAATATTGATAGGCGGGTATTTTTTAATCCTCCCTATTTTCGCTAAGATAATTATGACCCAGATAATAATATATCCAATAACCCTAGTGATTTTTATTAAAAAAGCATCGTTTTTTAACATAATTTATTTCAAAAAAAAAATTGATATACGCAAAAATATTCATCGAATACAATTTTATGATAGCAGAACATTGTTTTTATGAAAAATAATTTTTCATTTATTTTGCAATATATTATATTTGCAAAATTATAATTTTATTTTTAGCAAATAACTTGCTTTTACCCCCCCCGTTTTTATATTTGTAGAGATTATTCCTGAAAAGTAATGAATTTTTTATTTTCAAATCAGCGACTAGCAGTAAAAAAATATTATTAAGAGTAAAATAGTC
>CAYRIF010000100.1:0-11757 GCA_964424205.1 uncultured Roseivirgaceae bacterium
ACAGGTCCGAGGATGGTACACTTTTTGCTAAATGACAGGAGAGTTCTACACCATGCGGACATGTCATTACGCAATAGATTTCTCCCTACGCTCGAAATGACAACCATTAAAGTGAGCATTAAAATTTGAAAACAAAAAATAAAACCTACAATCGTTTGTCATCTAGACAGTCTGCGTGTCACCGTAGCTTTAGCAGCGGAACAAGGAGACCTCTAAACCATGCGGACATGTCATTGTGCAATATATTTTTCCCAACGCTCGAAAAGACAAGCATAGGAATTAGCTAAATTATCACAAATAGACGTGTACCATCATCTTCGTTTGAGGTACTATCATTGAACTAAATCACACCCTTCGCTTTAAACTCCAGGTATTGGTTTATTACATTCACTGTTAGGTTTTCAGGTTTAGTCAGTATGGTATAAACACCTCTACGTCTCAACTCTTTTACAATCAAACGTTTTTCGTAAGCAAATTTTTCTGCGATGGTTTTCTGGTAGATATCCTTAATATCATCCGAACTGTTATGGATTAATTCTTCCAATTCAGTATTCAAAAAGAAAACCACCACCAGCACGTGTTGCTTGGCTATAGCCTGTAGGTAGGATAGCTGCCGGTCTAGCCCATCCAACGTTTCAAAATTGGTATATAAAAACAGTAAACTTCTATGGTTGATATTTCGTTTGATGTCGCCATATAATGTGCCAAAATCAGACTCATGAAAATTGGTTTTCGTGTTGTACAACGTTTCTAGTATGAGGTTCATCTGACTTGTTCGGCGTTCTGCGACTACTCTGTTCTCTACCTTTTTAGAAAAACAAAACATACCTGCTTTGTCATTTTTCTTTAAGGAGACATTGCTAATTACCAAGGTTGAATTTATAGCGTAATCTAGTAGGCTTAATCCATTGAAAGGCATTTTCATCATCCTACCTTTGTCTATGATCGAGTAGATGGGTTGTGATTTTTCATCTTGAAACTGATTGACCATCAATTGGTTACGTTTGGCAGTAGCCTTCCAGTTGATACTTCTAATATCATCGCCCAATACATATTCCTTGATCTGTTCAAATTCCATCGTATGGCCTATGCGCCTTACTTTTTTGATACCAAATTCATTGCGGTATGCCAAAGCCATTAAATCAAATTTCTTTAACTGTATAAAAGAGGGGTAGGTTGGCACCATTGTTTTGTCATTAAAGACAAAACGCCTAGAAATTAATTGCAATGGACTTTGCACATAGACAATTAACTTACCAAACCAATATTCACCACGCTCGGTTGGTCTTAAATCATACGAAAAAGCGGTGTGAGAAGATGCTTTTATTTTTTTATCAATGAGGAAATCTCTTTTTTGAAATTGAAAGGGAAGTTCATCAATTATTTTGGTAGAAATTGAAAACGTATAATGATTTTGAACATAAATTTCAATAGGATTGTCATCGCCATTGGATAGTTTTTCAGGAAGTACCCTTCTTGCTTCTATGCCTTTGTTAGTAAAAAACAATATGAAAATATCAAAGAACAGCGCTACTATAATAGCAACAAATACGAGTTGTGTTGCTCCAAATATTGCAGGGAATAAATAGGAAATAATTAGCAATAAAATTACTGCCGCTAACGCATAAAAAAAGTTTCGTTCAATATATAATCGTTTGAAAAATTTCACGATGTTATCTTGGTATTTCTATGGTTTCAAGCATTTGACTAATCACTTGTTTACTATTGACACCCTCCATTTCACGCTCAGGTGTTACAATAACCCGATGCTGTAATACTGGAATCGTGCTACGTTTAATATCTTCAGGAGTCACAAAATCCCTTCCTTGCATGGCTGCAAAAGCCTTGGATGCTTGTAAAATGGCGAGTGATGCCCTAGGCGAAGCACCCAAATACAAAAACGGATTATCACGAGTTTGCGAAACAATCTGCCCAATATATTTCATCAGGTGACTTTCTATGCGAACTTCCTGAACCTGCTGTTGAAATTTAGCTACTTGTTTTGCGTTAAGAATGCTTTTAATTGCATTTGTTTTGTCTTGGTCTTTACGCGCGTGATGGGTTTCAATAATTTGAATCTCTTCTTCTAAACTTGGGTAGTCCACTTCTATTTTGAACAAAAAACGATCTAGCTGTGCTTCGGGCAAGCGATAGGTTCCTTCTTGTTCAATTGGGTTTTGTGTTGCAAAAACTAAAAATGGGTTTTCCATTTTGTAGGTTTCCCCATCAATGGTTACTTGCCGTTCTTCCATCACTTCGAAAAGGGCAGCTTGTGTTTTTGCAGGCGAACGATTGATTTCATCGATAAGAATAATGTTAGAGAATATAGGACCCGATTTAAAATCAAATTCAGAAGTTTTCATGTTAAAAACAGACGTTCCTAAAATATCGGAAGGCATTAAATCTGGTGTAAATTGGATTCTGCTGAAATCTACGTTCAAGGTTTTCGCCAATAACTTTGCGGTGATGGTCTTTGCAACACCGGGAACTCCCTCGATCAATGAATGTCCGTTTGCCAAAATAGAGGCAATCAACATGTCTATCATGTCTTGCTGCCCAATGATAATTTTATGCAATTCAATGCGGATAGCTTCTACACCTTGTTGCAGTTCATTTAAATCAATTCTGTTCGTAAACTCTAAATTTTCGTTGGTTGATGGCGTTTCTTCTTCCATTATAGTTTTGTTTTAGTATAAAAATTTTCAAAATGTTTATTCAATGTTATTAGAGAATGCTCTTCTACAGTCGTATTGCTTTGTAGGAACACCATATAATTTACTAAATTATTAATGTCCTCTTTTGGCATGCCAGTTTTTCGATATAACCGTTTCTTAAAGTCTTCATTTAAACTTTGTGTATCGAGCATATACACATTACGTATGTGTTCTAAAAAGTAAGTTATTTTTTTAGATGCAATAGCCTTGGGCTTACCTTCTTGATAATATAAATTCCCAATGGTCTTGGCAAACGCAATGGAAGTATTAGGTAATTTGTTGATAATAGGCATCACCCTTTGCCTCCGTTTTGCCCTGAAAATGATAAATATAAATAGTGTAAAAAGACTTAAATACCAGGCATATTTTAATGCTGGTTTGGATAGAATATATCTCAATGGCGTACCTATTTCTCCGGTTTGTGCTTTGGAGCGGTCATCCCAAATCAAGGTGTAATCTGGCAAGTAAGACAAACTGGTACTCACATAAGTGGCATGATTGCCTTCAAGCATATGATAATTGGTAAATGCATAGGGCTGTGTATTTAACAGAAAAACGCCATCTCCATAATTAATCTTTACAAAATTGACTCGTCTCTCTTTGTTGCTAGTGTTAGTACCTAAAACTATTGTATTAGCACTATCAAGTTTGCTGAAAAAAAATGGTGCGACCGCTTTTCCATAATCATAAATGATTCTATTCAAATGAAAATTTGTAAACTTTAGCGCGGTCATTGGATCAGGTCCAAAATTCTGATCGACTTCAAAATGCAATGAATCTTTTAGCGCGGTTGGAAAATCATTTGCTATCATCATGACATTATTTCCATCTTCAACAAAATAAAGTAACTCTTCACATGATTCTGGATCTAAAAGTATGCTGCTATTGATAAATAGATAATTCATTTGGTCAGCATACGGATTCTTACCCGTTAGATCATAACGGCTAGATAAGAATTCATACGGAGAAACTTTTGTTTTTTTAATTGCGGAATTAGGAAAATAATCTTTCAACTCGTTGAACAAAATGTACGCGCCGTATGGTTTTTTATGAGAGGACAAGAAAGAAGAAGACCAATCAATCGGTTTTTTCTTTGTCAAATCATTGGCAATCATTGCCACAAGAATTGCAATAAAAATAATAAGATATATTTTAATGGTTTTATGCAAGGGCTACAAGGATTTGATTAACTTTTGAAATGATTTTTCTCCAGTTTTGAATTCATTTATATCAATATCAAACTCTCCATACCAGCAGTAATTATAGATATAAGAAATATATTGAAATCGATTTTTTAGTGTTGTATTTTCTATTTCTTGATAATAATCGTAATTGGTTTTTTCGTGATCCCACGCAATCATATTTTTTTCGGACAGATGCTTTAGGGCAAATAAATAGTAATAGCGAATGGCTAATCTATAGTCTTTCTTTTGCGTGGCTTCTTTGATGAGCGTCTCAAAATTTTCGTGGTGAATATTATCTTCTATTGCAATAGTGTTGATATTTAGTTTGTCAGATTTTCTACCAAAAATCCAATTACCATCTTTATTCATATAAGCCATAACAATCTTATAAATGACAAATATGATTAGCAGAATGCCAATAATTTTGAGCAGTAGTTCTACTATTTTCATAGAACCCTGTGGTGTCTCTATTTGAAAAAATTGTGCTATTTTTTTAGCCAACCATAGTTTGAAACGCTGCCAAGCATTTAGCACCTCATCATTCTTGGCTTCGGTATAAGAAAATGCTTCTCCTGTATAGCGAGTTTTAATATTTTCTTTTGATGCTCTACGATTTATCGTCTCAGATTGGTCGACACGCAGACTGTCGCTTATGCGCAGACTGCCCGCAAAACAGACGGTGGTGCTAGTCAAAAATAACAATATGTAGAGAAGCCGTTTGATATTGTTCTTTATAAATTATTCATCATCATTTCTACCAATGTCATCAATTGTACTTTTTACACTGATGTTTTCTAATAATTCTTTTTGGCTAAAATAGATGATTCCTTGGCTTATTTGCACGACAACCATCAGTATAGATAATAAGGTCAGCGTGATTAGTACTGATGGGGATGCTAAAATAGTTTGTATACTAACCATCATATCTTCTGGGTCGCTGGTGTTTAATTCCATAAATGAAGCGACCATTCCGGTGGCACCTAAGGCAAAGCCATAAATAACAAAAATCATCAAATATAATAAAGCGGTACTGCCAGTAGTTGCCCAAAACTTTTTGGAAAAGAGCTTGAACGCATACGTATAACAATCAAAAATATTTCTGTCAGTATTCAAATACTCAAACAATGCCAAAGCAAAAAGCAATACCAGTGAAGCATAGAGTAGTGGTATCAATACAAAGCCCACAATCGTAATGGCTAACAACAACATGACAATATAGAAAACAATGATGACCGGTATGGCAACAAGTATACTAGCCAACATAAATATTAAAATTTTACCTATTTTTTCTTTGTAGGCGTTCATGATATCTTGGTAATCAAAATCGGTTTTCTTTTCATTGTACAAAATCATGTATATGGTCACAAAGGTCCAGTTAATAATGGCAAAGGCAATTGATACCAAGCCAAATAATAGTTCTATTATTACGGGAAATGAATCTCCTGCGCCATCAAAATAATTTTTGACCAAAGAGAGTAATAAAAATATACCATTGATAATAAAATAGTTGGTAAAAAAATGGGCGGCATTTTCTTTAATAAACCTGAAGGTATCTGAGAAAAAAGCACTAAAACCTCTTTTTTGAAGTAATTCCATAACGTTATTTGATTAAATGTTTTTTTGATTTATGATGAACTAATATAGGATAAAAAATATAATAGTAGCTTATTGCTGATAATGTTATTAAAATAATTCCGATTGATAGCCAATTGGGCATGTCGTGAGAATATCGAGTCACATAACCTTCCAAAATACCAGCAAATATAGTGAATGGAAACGTACTAATTAGAATTTTGATAGAATCTGAGACGCCACGCTTCAAAGAATTATACCTGGAAAAAGTATCAGGAAAGAGAATGCTAGCACCAAGTATGAGTCCTGCCATCGCCTCTATTACTATTGCAAATATTTCCATTGAACCATGAATCCAAATTCCACGGACACTCTCCCAAAATACCTGTTGGTCGTAAAACATGTATTGAAATGCGCCGAGCATGATACTATTTTGGAACAAAATATAAATGGTACCTACCCCTCCAAAGATTCCATATACATAGGATATCAAACCTACCCTTAGGTTATTGATAGTGATACCTAAATGACTACCCCAATTGGAACCACTTTTATAAACAGCCATGGGGTCACCATTTTTTATGTTTTCGAGGGTCATATTTACATAGCTATCCCCTAATATCAGCCTTATAAAAGTATCATCATTGGCAGCGGATAATGCACCGATGAGTACAAATATCCCAAAAAACGTAAAGGCATACAGCAAATATCTTCGATATTGCCACATTAATAAAGGCACTTCAATTTTAAAAAAATGAACCAATTGATTGGTGTCTTCCTTTTTAGTTTTATAAATTTTCTGAAAAGACCTTGCTGCTAGGTTGTTTAAATAAAGAATTGTCTTACTTTGGGGGTAATAAGTTTGGGCATACGACAAATCATTGATTAAATGTATGTACAGGCTAGATAAATCATCTGGGTTGGAGATAGTGTTTGAAAATATTTGATTTTCAAAGTCTAACCATTTTTGTTTATTTTGTTTTATAAAAGCAGCCTCGCGCATAAAAGAAGCTAAAGTAAAAAAATATGAATGAATTACAAATTAATACGACGCAAAATGTGAACATTAGTTTCACAATGGCAAGTTTAGGGGAGCGTATTTTAGCCTTTTTTATTGATTTGCTGTTGATTCTTGCTTATGTTTTTGGAATATATCTAATTGCTAGTTATTTAGGAATAGACTCGCTAGAAGACCAGTGGTCTAGAATGGGGGTCATTTCGGTTATTATGTTGCCTGCCATGTTATATACCCTGCTTACCGAAATTTACTTGCAAGGGCAGACGGTAGGGAAGAAAGTTTTAAAAATAAAAGTGGTAAAAATTGATGGTTACCAAGTTAGTATTTTGGATTTTTTTATGCGGTGGTTGTTTAGGCTGGTGGATATTTTTTTAGCTTTTGGCACAGGAGCGGTTGCCATTTTGAGTATTGCACTATCAAAAAATAACCAACGTTTTGGAGGAATGGCTTCTGGCACAGCAGTGATAAGCCTTAAGAACAAGGTGTCTATAGATGATACAATTCTTGAAGAGATAGCAGAGAGTTACCAAGCGACCTATCCTTCTGTTATTAATTTATCGGACAAGGACATGCAAATAATCAAGAATACTTTTAAAATGGCTTTAAAAACGCGAGATTACGAAACGATTGACAAACTAAGGGTCAAAGTAGAGGAGACTACACGAACGACGAAGGGCAGTAAATCAAACCAAGAATATATAGGAATTATTATGAAAGACTACACACATATTACACAAGATATGTAGCGACAAAACTAAGTATTTGAAATACCCCTTTTTTTAACGATTAACTAATTTAGAGTTTTAAACATCTTATGAAACAACTACTACTAGCAATTCTGATTGTACAAAATATTATAGCACATGCGCAAAGTACGCCGATGGTTTGGACAAATACAGAAGGAAGTGAGTGGAATGAATATGTTTATTTCAGGCGGGAGGTGACATTGAACGAAAAGCCAACGGCAGCAACTATTAATTTGTATGCCGATTCACGGTATGCCTTGTACGTGAATAAAGTGTATGTAGGTTTTGGACCAGCTAGGACTTTTCATAAGCACCCTACCTATGATGCTTACGACATTACGCCCTATTTAATAAAAGGAAAAAATACAATAGCCGTAAAAGTACTAAGCAATGGCATGGTTACTTATCAGCTATTTGATTACAATGGTGGTTTTACTGCTTGGGGTCAGATTCAAGAGGGTGAGAAGGTAATTGATTTAAACATTAAGAAAGGGTGGCTTCTAAAAAAATCGGAAGGATATGACCAATCGGCAGGGAGACTTTCTTTTGCCACAGGAGCCATTGAGGTGTTGGATGCTAGAAAAGATATTGGGTGGAATGATATAAATACCGCAACAACTGCTTGGAAAAAAACCACTGTTTTGAAAAATCAAAAACAGTGGGGCAAATTGACGCCACGTATAATTCCATATTTAACACAAAAAGAAATTGTGGCGGTTGAATTGATGGGGGCATATGCGCTTGATACGACAGAGAATATCTACTCTTTTAAAATACCTGTAGCAGACAAAAATTCTGATGATTATGGAATGAGGTATAAAGCATTGGCTTATACTTATATTTATTCTCCTGAGAATAAGAAAGTGACTGCAGGGTTGTGGTGGGGTGATTATTACCTAAATGGTGAGCCTGTTTCTGAAAATAAAAACCAAGAGTCCAATCGCTTCCGAAAAAACTATCAACTAAAATTAAATAAAGGATGGAATCTTTTTATGACACGGCAGTTGGTAATCTGGGGGGCATGGGAATATTATATGGCACTTCCCAAAGGTGAAGGGATTGTAATATCGCCAACAAAAAAGGAAAGTTCAACGAGTATCTTTCAAACTTATGGACCATTTGAAGACATGGAAGAATCTGCTATTATCGATAAACTTGATATGACCCAGTCGGTGAAAGCAATTAATAAGAAGCTAAGCAAAAAATGGGAAGCGCAATGCAGGGCTGAGACTGCCAATCATCCACCCAGAGATTTGGCCTGGAATAGGGTGAATTTATCGTCACCCGTGATAGTAAGCAAGGGATTATCAAATATATTAGAAATTCCGATGCAGCAAAAAGGAACAGCATTGATTTACGACATGGGAGAGATGCAACTTGGTCGTATTTTTGTAGTAGGTGATTTTCCTGAAGGTACAACAATTGACATTGGTTTTAGCGAAGAGAAAAATTTAGAAGAAAGCAGACCTTGGTTTTATAAAAGGTATCAGATAGGAGCGGGGCATCGTTTTATTACTGCTAGGAATCAAAAAAGGTATGAAACTTTCAAACCTTATGGCGCTCGCTACCTGCAAGTTAATATTATGAATAATAGTGGCGCTGCCACCATAGCCAAAGTTGGCATGGTGCGGCAAGTATATCCTTTTGAGCAAATAGGAAGTTTTAATTGTTCTGACCCATTGCTCAATAAAATATGGGAGGCAGGATGGCGAACTTTGCAGTTATGTGCCGAAGATTCGTATACCGACACCCCGTTTAGAGAAAGGGGTTTGTATGCTGGTGACATGTTGCCTGAGGCTGCGATTACATTGGCAGTTAGTGGAGACACGCGATTACTGAAACATTCGTTAAATGTGTTTCAAGATATGTACCATGATGAAATGTTTTTAGGAAAGGAAAATAGACATGGCGATTTCCCCTTGATTACCTTGTTGACAATGGACTATTATTTACAGTATACCAATGACTGGGATTTTGTGAAAAATAACTATGACAATTATAAATCATTACTAGAAAATTACACGAAGAAAAAAATGAGTAATGGACTATTTCATGCAGAGCAGGTGTTTATAGAATGGACTGATATGAATAGATTCGATGCTGCGATGACAGCGCAGCAAGCTTTAATAGTAAAATCGCTACATATACTTTCCAATTGGGCAAAAAAATTAAACAAGCCAGATGATGCTATCTTTTTTGAGCGAGAAGTCGCACAATTGACGAAAGCAGTAAACAATATCCTTTGGGATGAACCAACAAACAGTTATTGGGATGGGTTGAAAAATGATAGTTTAATAAATAAGCGACATATCACTTCCAGTATTTGGCCAGCGCTTTATGATGTTGCTGATGCGACTAGAAAGGCTAAAATTATGGGGATGTTAAGAAAAGAATTACAGCAGGTAATCACAGGACACAGGCAAAATAAGATTACGCCATACAGTTCATTTTACCTGTTTGCTTTTCTATACCAGTCAGGAGAAACTGCAATGGCAGAAGCATTTATGAAAAAACACTGGGGGGCAATGGGACAGCATGCAGCAAAACCTACAGTTTGGGAAAACTTTAGTATTTCGGGAGGAGAGGGTACTTCAAGTCATGCATGGAGTGGGCATCCTACCTACTATTTGTCGTCTGAGGTGCTGGGCGTGAATTTAGGGTTTTACAAAAAAATGAATAGGGAGGTGATTGAAATAGCACCACAATCTGCCACTGTAAACTGGGTCGAAGGCAGTGTAGCGCATCCATTAGGTAAGGTGTCTGTCTCATGGAAAATAGTTAGGAATCGCTTGTTGTTAGATTATACCGCTCCAAAAGATGCTCCCGTTATTGTAAAGCCTAAAGGAAGGTTAGGGAAATTGGAATTATGGGTGAATGGTAAAATGCAGTAGCAACCCTGTAAATTAAAAATTAGCAGGCACCACTAAAACTACTTGTTCTTTTTCAACAACCACTTGCCCAGGAAGAGACCCTTTTGGCTTTCTGACAAATTTTTTGGGAGTATATATAACAGGGCAAAGGCTATCGGTTTTTCGTTTAGAATGATAGGCAGCAAGCGCCGCTACTTTTTCTATCAATGGTTTTGGGAATTCTTTTCCTGCCTGTTTTTTGATAACCACATGCGAGCCGCTAACATCTTTGGCATGCAACCATAAATCATCTTTCCATGCAAATTTTTGGGTTAGAATATCATTGCTCTTTGCATTTTTTCCTACCAAAATATCGAAGCCTAGATAAGTATACTTTTTGTAAGGGACAGTAGTTTGTGTTACTTTTTCTACTTTGGCAAGTCCATTGTTTTTTAAATAGCTTCTTAGTGATTTGAAATCTTCAAAGGCTGATATAGCTGCTATTTGTGCTTGCGCGGTTTTTAAGGCTTTGCTCTTTTCTCGCAGGTTGTTTTCTAGTGAAGCAATTTCTAGCTTTCTATTTTTTGATTTTCGATAGTAGTTTTCTGCATTTTTTTGGGGACTGATGTTTTTGTTGAGCTTTATTTTCAAGGGTTGGTTTTTGTAAAAATCAAATAGTTCAACCTCATTGATGTTACCAGAAATTGTATGCAGGTTTGCCATAATGATGTCTGCAATTTCGCTTAGCTTTCTTCCTGATTTTATAGTATCAAGTTTTTTTTGTGTCTTTTTTATGTAATTAGAAACCCTTTTTTTATTACCATTTAATTTTTTTAAAACCTTACTTTTTTCTTTGCTTAATTGAGAAACGGATATATAATCATAGTAAAACTGATTGAGCACAGTTATTGGAGATTGGTGGGTTGCATATATTTCACCACTTTTTATGAGTGATAATACTGCAATGTCATTGATCTTGGTCAGATGAATATTTGACGACTTTAGCGCTAATAGTATGGCATCAATGAATTGCCACTTTTCTGCTATGCTTTTGCTTTCATAATCATTTGCTTTTAGGTGTTGTTTGATAACTTTTCCAAACGTGGGAAATAATGAGAAGTAATCACCCCCATTTTTAATGAATTCCTCTTCAGTTTGTGTAAGTGGTCTGTCCAGATTTTGGAGCAATATATTTTTGTCATGGTGGAGGCTATTCTTGAAGAGCGAAATTATTGCATGGTGATGAAACAAGATGATGTTGGCCCTATTTCCATGCATTTTGAATAATAGCGTATAATCATCCTCCAACGCAATGGAAAAACATCGCTCATTTTCATACTGAACAAGGGTGCTGACTTTTTTATCCAATATTTCAGAAAATAGATTGGCACTATTCCGTTTGCTCCTAGCAAATGTATTCGAAAATGATAGGCAGCTAAAATCAGATTGGAGTGTAGCTTTGATATAAAATTCTTTTTCTAGATTACTAAATCCTAGTATCAATTCGTTTTTTTGCTGGCTAAAACACGTTGATAACTGCAAGCCTAGCAGTTCAGGTTTAAGTTCTTTGGTGAGTTGTCGTAAAAAGTAATAGTTGTTTTGCATACAATCTATTTACAGACTGATTTTAAGACCATCATATGCTAAGGCTACATTGTCTGGCAATGATATGCT
>CAYRIF010000101.1:0-11725 GCA_964424205.1 uncultured Roseivirgaceae bacterium
CATTCGCAGCACCCATGGCGATTCCTTTTAAAAATAATGTGAGGTAGTTGTTCATGTCAGTGCTAATTAAATTATAGGAGAATGCACCCAGCCTCCTATTGGTTTACAGAACTACTCCCCATCCTTAAATTGTTGCAAAAAGAAATCAAAAGTATCTCCTCGTAATCCTAGTCGGATAGTTTCTAATGGAATTAGTTCATTAGGAGCAATATTTCCTAAATTAACATTAGCACCAAGCAGCTTAATAAACCAAACTTGCTGCGCTTTTTTAGGTGCTTCCCAAATGATTTTTTCAAATGGAATTTTGGTCAAAATTTCTTCTACCAGCCCTTGTCTTACTTCTCCGCTATCTCTAAATAAACCTACATTTCCCCCCTCTCTTGCTTCACCAATTACCTTCCAAGCCCCAGCATCCAACTCTTTTTGCATCAGTGATATCCACTGATACGGCGGGATGATTTTAGCAACATCCTTTGAACCAACCTCAGATAGTACAGTCACCTGTTCCGCCAGTGTAGCAATGTATTCACACTTCTTTCCATGGTCTAATTCTATAGAACCATCTGATACCTCAGCAAATCTCAGGTTATATTTATCAAGTACTTTTCTAAAATCGTCAAATTGATTTCTAATAATAAAGGCTTCAAACAAAGTACCCCCAAAATAAACAGGAATACCAGCTGCTTCATATATTTTTAATTTGTCTTTAAGGTTTGGCGTGACATAAGATGTCCCCCATCCCAATTTTACTATATCAACATGGTCTGCATTTACAGACAAAAAATCTTCTACCTCACGAGGACTTAAGCCCTTATCCATGACCATTGTATAACCAAATTGTCTTGGTTTTTTTGTTCTTTCAGGGATACTTTTTAATGTGTAATTCATTTACTTCTGTATTGTTCTATAATTTTAAATAGTGCTTTTTGCGTTTCTAATCTCGGAAAAAACGCAAATAGCACGGTATGTTCTTCAAAGTTCAAAACTAATGCATTTTCTAAATAAACAAAGCCTTCTTTGTATTTCCCAGCACTAATTAAATAGGCGGTTGCCCTATAATATAAAGCAGACTCTTCGGGTAATTCTTCTATTCCGTTTAATATAATGTCTATTGCTCTTTCGTGGTCTCCTTGCTCAAAGAAAATAAATGACCAGTCAAGCCAAATATCTTTATTGCTTGCGTCTAAAAGGCAGGCTTCTTGATAGGCCTCAATACTTGAAATTATATTTCCTGCATGGTATTCTACTTCTCCCAAATTTTGCCAAAACAGTGGGTTATTATCATCCGTTTTTAGTGCTTTATTAAAGAAGTGTGCTGCCTGAATCCATTGCTCTTGCCTGCTCAAGCAATTACCAATGCCAAACCACGCTTCTCCATTTTTATCATCAATTTTCAGTGCTTTTCTAAAATATTTAACTGCAGTGTCAAAGGCATCAATGCCCTCGTAACATTCTCCCATTCTGCAATAGACTTCATCACTTGCGCCTTCCAGTGCTGTTGTTTTTACAAAAGCATCCAGGGCCAGGGTATATTTTTCAATGCTCATCAACGCATTCCCTAAGTTAAAATACGCTGAAGAAAACCCATCATCTATGATCGTAGCATACTCGTAGGCATTTACTGCTTTTTCGTATTGTGTGAGTTTGTTATAGACAATTCCCAAATTGTACCAAGCATAACTGGAGTATGGGTCATTATCAATAAAAGCCTTATAGTAAGAGATGCTTGCTTCTAACTCGCCAGACACATCTAAGCAAAAAGCAAGTTCGTAGATGGCACTGGTATTGTTGATGTTTATTTCGATGGCATTTTTATAAGCGCCCACTGCTTTTTTATATTCGCCAGCCAATTGGTATGCCATGCCAATGTTATAATAGACCTCATCTTTTTCTTCTACAGAGGAAAGCAAGTCGTAATAGATGGTAATACCCTCAAGGTATTTGCCTGTTTGGCAAAGGATGTCCGCCCTTGTATTATTGACTTCTACGTCATTGGGATTCATGTGTCCCGCTCGTTCGAGTATTTCTAATGCTTCTTCATACTTACCCGAGCTTGAAAGTGCATGCGCCTTTAAAACAGTTATTTCGACTGAAAAAGGATATTGCGCTGCTGCGATGTCACAAGCCTTGAGTGCCTTGTTGTTTTTATTTTCATCCAAATAAAACTTTATTATTTTTTCATATGTTCTAGCGTCAAAAAATCCGTTTTGATTGGTTCTTAAAAAATTTTCAAACCGTTTAATAATCTCCTTCTGCTCCTTGTTTCGTCTAAAATTCTTATCCATTTATATTTGTTTGCTTATTACACAAGATAGAAATTTCTTGTCAGTTTCTATAATTTTGAAGCTGTTTTTTTTATTAACAACGCACATGCCCAACCTAGTGTTTCCTCAAGTGTATGAAATTTAAAATTAAGCCCAGATTTAATTTTATCATTGTTGTAATGAAACATCATACTTGCTGATTTTTTACTTTCTGAAGTGACACTAGGTTCTGAACCAGTAATTTTTGCTCGTAAATATTCCAATATAACTGCAATTGATAACAAGAACCCACCTGCTTTTATTGTGGGCGCTTGCTTATTAAATTGCTTGGCGACTTTCTCAAAAAAATCTTTATAAAAGACACTGCCACCACTGAGTATGAACCGCTCGTCAGAGATGCTTTTATCGAGTATTACTGTTACAGCTTTAGCAACATCTCTCACATCTACATAATTTAATTTTCCCTTGGTATAAAATTTTCGCTCTTCCCATACATATTTGAAAATGCGGGTGCTACTCTTGTTCCAATCGCCTGGCCCTAATACTACCGAAGGGTTTACAATTGCTATATCAAGTCCTTCCTCTCCTGCGCGCCACACTTCTAGCTCTGCGAGGTATTTGGACTTGGCATAATTAGAATTGACCGAAGATTCTTCCCACTTATCAGTTTCATTAATTTCAATATTTTTGGCTGTTCTTCCAATAGCAGCAATAGAACTGATGTGAATAAATCGCTTTATGCCCTTTTGCAAGCAAAGGTTTACCATGTTCTCTGTTCCTTCCACGTTGGTTTTAAACATGTCAGGGATGTCTTTTTTACGAAAAGAAATGATTGCTGCGGAATGAACCACAGCGTCTATACCTTCTAATGCTTTTTTGCAAGCATAAATATCAAGGATATTTCCCTCTACCCATTCAACTTTATCTTTTATACCCGCTACCAAAGAAAGGTCACTTTTCTCTCTTTTCATTGCTTTGACTTTGTGACCATCAGCAATTAGTTGCTGGGCAACAAAGCTGCCAATCAAACCGGTTGCTCCTGTAACTAAGACTTTCAAAGTGAATTATTTAGAATGGGCTGATTGGTGAGTTTTTTGAAATACTTGGTCTGTGTCGATCTCTTTATTACACCAACATGCCTCATATTATGACAGTCACTTCCCAGGAAGCTAACTAAATTTCTATCAATTAACTGTTCTGCACATTTTTTTACCTCTTTAGAATAATGACCCGTCAATGAATTAATGTTAACCTGTAATAAAACGCCTCTATCCACAAGTTCTTCCGCAAGCTGCATGTTTTTATGCATATAAAGATACCTTTCGGGGTGTGCCATTACTGGCGTTATCCCTAAAGCAAATATTTTGAAAACAGCATCTATGAGATAAGCAGGTTGATTGATAAAAGAAGTTTCAAATAACAAGTAATTATCTCCAAAGGTCAATAGCTTCCCTCTGGTCTCTACCAAATTCAGCAGGTGGTCATCCAAAAAATATTCTGCAGCGGCTTCAATTTTAATATCCAAGCCATTCTCAGTAATTTCTCCTCGCAGTTCATGCAGTTTTTTCAGGATTATTTCGGGTGTATTAGGATAATAGTCCCAATAAACATGAGGTGTTGTAATGACTTTTTTATACCCTAAGGCTATAAATTCCCGTAAAATGTCAAGTGCCTCGTTAAAGGTTTGAACGCCATCATCTATCCCTGGCAGAAAATGTGAGTGAACATCTACTAATAAAGGCGAGACAGAAGGGTTTTCTTCCTTTTTTTTAAATAGTCCAAACACTAGCCCTTTATTTTAGTAAAGATTTTTTTAATACTAGAGGCACTTGCTGAGCCATTAGAATCCCCACCCCCATAATAGTCGTAATTGGCATTATACTTACTGTTATAGCCGTAGCCATAGCCATAGCCATACCCCTGGTGTCGGGAGGTTTGTATGGCATTTAATATTAAGGATAAGTCAGTGAATTTATCCGCTTTTACCAAACGATTGATGTTTTTCAAAAATGTCTTTCTCGAGTACTCTGCACGTAGCACAAAAATCGGCAAATCAACTTTTTTCATAACCAAAATACCATCGGTTACTAAACCTACCGGTGGGGTGTCTAAAATTATAACATCATACTTTTCTTTTAGCACCTCAAGAAACTGATCGAACTCCTCACTCATAATTAACTCTGCAGGGTTTGGAGGCTTGGGTCCGGCAGCAATAAAGTCCATGTTCTCCATGGGTGTAGATTTGATACATTCCTCAATAGTACTCTTGTTGATAAGAATGGTGCTTAACCCAAAATTTTGGGTGTCATCATCAAATGCATGATGAACATTTGGCTTTCTCATGTCAATGTCAACAATGATTACTTTTTTGTTCGACATTGAAATAATACCCCCTAGGTTAATAGAAATAAAGGTTTTTCCTTCACCACTAATGGTGGAGGTAACGCTTATTACTTTATTGTTTTTATTAGGACGTAAAAATTCCATGTTCGTTCGGATAGACCTGAACGCTTCGGTAATTCCTGCTTTTGGGTTTTTGTTGATTACTAAAGTTGATTGCGGAAAATCTGACTCCTTGCTGTATGGAATGGAGCCTAAAATAGGAGCCGCCGATAGTTTTTCCAATTCGCTCTGACTCGTTATTTTATTATGCAGTAAATAACCGATACCAATAAAAAGCAGCGATAGTATGATACTGGCAACAGCGCCGATGCCATAAACCATTAATTTTTCGGGATAGATAGAGATTTGAGGCAAACTTGCAGGCGAAAGTATTACAAAATCTGGACGCGTACCCGCTTCTGCAATTTCGAACTCTGTTTTTCTCTTTTGAAGATCCAAATAGAACTGCTCTTGTAAGTCAAACTCTCTTTGTTTTTTATTATACTCCGTGCCTTTTGAAGGCAGTTTTTTAAATCCTTTGGTGAGGGTTTCTTTTCTACTTTCAAAGTAGGAAATATCAGCCCTATACTTTTTTTGATAGCCCTGAATCAGGTTGGTTAGATTCTTTTTTAGTAAGTCAATCTCTCCTTTTTTCTTTTTGTAGGCCTGCGTATTTTCTTTATAAGAAGAAAGTAAAAGCTGGTTGCTAATATATATTTCATTGAGCGCAACGACAGCATCCCTTATTTCTTGCGGCATTTCAAATAGGGGAAAATTATTTGTTTCAATGACTGTATCCACCTTCAGGATTTTATAGAGGTTGTTTATTTTAGTCAGACGCTGCTGTGTAACAAATCGTTGAGAATCTATGGTGTTAATAAACTCAATCATGCGACTTACATCTTTGTCCACACTTACTGTTTTATTTTCAATCGTAAAGCTCTCAAAAAAATTCTCAAAACTTTCTAGGCGGTCTTTTGTTTGTTCTAACTGCTTATTCAGAAAGTCTATTTTTTGTTTATTTTCAATGTTCTTTTTCTCTTGGGTATAATTAAGGTATATAGTGTCTATAGCATTGACGAGATCTCGCGCCTTGTGCTTGTTATTATCAGTGAATGAAATACTAATTGTCTTGGCCCCTAAGTTTTGTGGTGTTACCTCAATATTTTCTTCCAAATACCTAGTGGTGGCCCTTCGACTATTAATGGTGAAGTAATATCCCCCATTGTTTTCTGCACCAGTATAACTGTCGGTTAGGCTAATAATAAAAGTAAAATATGGGCTTTCTATTTTTTCTCCAAAACTATATTCTTTCGAAAACTCCTCATTGCCATATTTATACTTCAGAAGAAATTTTTTGTTGTTAAGAATGTCCAAATCAATCTTTCGATCATAAAACCCTTGATTTTTGATGACATACTTTACATTGAAAGGAGACCACTTATACCTTTCGCTCACTAAAACACTCCCATAATAGTAGTAGTTTATATCCAAATCTATTTCGTCAATTAGTTTGTTTATAAATAGTCGTGATTTTATAAGTTCAATTTCTCCTGAAATGGTATTCGCGTTTTGCCCTTTGCCCATATCGCCACCCATGGCATTGTTGAATCCCAACATACTCGCCTCATTTTTCATTTCTAGCTTTAGGCTGGAGGAGGATTTATAAACTTGTGGTGTCCATCGAATAAAAAGATAAGCAAGCAGGTTTATTAAAATGACTATTAATATAATCCAAGGGATGCTTTTGAAGAATACACTCCTCAGCTTTTCAAAATCAACATCACCAAAAGGATTTGAGTCGTCATCTGCTGGCTCAAAGTTGCTGTATAAATCGTTATCTTTATGTTGGTCTATCAAGGCTGTTGGTCTATGGTTTGTTATTGAAACTATTGAATGCAACAACTAATGCCAAAGTACTAGTAATTACACTAATAATTGGTGCAATGTCCCTAATCGATTCAGTGACAGGTCTCCTTACAGGCTCAATATATATAATGTCTCCTGGCTGTAGGTGCTGAATGGTTTTGGACATTCCGCTGATGGTAGAGAGGTCTATTACATAAACTTCAGGTTTATCAAGGGCTCCTCTTATCAATCTAATGTTGTGTGCCTTCGCATTATTATCAAGACCACCAGCGAGTGCTAAAACTTCGATGATACTTGTATGTTCGTTGCGCAAAGGAACGACCTGCCCTCCTGCTGCACCTAAGACAATTACACGCTTGTTGTTATATTTTGTGATTACAAATGGGTCTTGATAGGAAGTAGAGAAGAGTTTTTGGAGCAAAATATCAGTCTCTTGGAGTGTTAAGCCTTCGAGTTTCACCATTCCTACCATGGGAAGTTTCACCATCCCCGATTCTTGAACAAGGTATTCAGGTTCGGGACGGCTATTCATAATGTTTGCTTGCGTACCATTGCCTTTTAGCAATTCAAAATCTGGATCGATAATCCGCTCCCCCTTGTTGGTATAGACTTCAATTTTCAGGTAATCATTTTTTTGGATGACATACCCTTTTTCAGCAGCCATTGCCGCGGTTTTTATTTTTCCTGACTGCACGTTACCATTTGTTTGGAAAAGCAAGTTTTGCTTATATGACTGACAGGAACTTAGGAGCGTTACCCAAAGTATAAATTGAAGTGCTTTGTTATTTGTTAATTTCACTACTTAATTATTTATGGCAAAAGTATAAATTAATTTACAATGTTTCTGCAAACGCTTCAAATGTAGGTAAAACCAAGTCTTTTTCAGAGATTATTGGGTTTTCTATTCCCCAATCAATGTTTATTGTTGCATCATTCCAAATAACCCCCCTTTCAGATGCTTTATTGTAAAAGTTAGAACAATTATACTGTAAAATAGTATCTGTTAATGCCAAAAACCCATGGGCAAAATCGCCTGGTATAAAAAGCATATTGCCTGTTTTACCCGCTAGCACGCGTTTTACGTATTTTCCAAAAGTTGGGGAATCTATTCGCATATCAACCGCTACATCTAATACTTTACCAGTAATGACGCGTACTAATTTCGCCTGCCCATGTGGCGTAGCCTGAAAATGTAGCCCTCGCAGCACATTTTTGGTTGAAAAAGATTGGTTTGCCTGCATAAAATCTTCTTCAATTCCTGCTTCTTTGAATTTGTCTGCCCGGTAGGTTTCGAAAAAAACTCCTCTAGCGTCTTCAAACATTCTTGGCGTAATTTCTACTACACCGTCTATTTCAGTATTTTCAAATATCATATTTTATAAAAGTCAATCTAATTCAAGATACTATGGATGGTCTCTTGGTATTTATCTATAATTGTTTTTTCAGAAAAAGTGTTTTCAATTTTTGTCCGACCATTTTCTGCCATAATTTTTAATTGGTGTTTATCTAGTAATAGCATTTCCTCCATTTTTTTAGCAAGGGAGGTAGCACTTTTTATTTGGCAAAGAAAGCCATTAATACCATCTTCTACAATATGATTACAACCTGGTACATCTGTGGCAATCATTGGTCTGCCTGTGCTTCCTGCTTCCAGTAAGGTTCGTGGCATGCCCTCCCTGTACGACGGCAAAACGATGCAATCTGCTTTGGCGATATAGGGTTGTACATCATATGTAGTTCCCAAATACGCAATGGTTTTATCAGCTATCCATTGGTCTATTTCATCCAGACCAATACCTCTTTTATGCTCAGGGTCTTTTGCACCTAATAACTGAAAAGTAGCATTTAACCCTTTTTCTTTTAGTATTTTAATGGCTTCAATAAACTCATAAATCCCTTTGTCACTGATGATCCTAGAAATCAGCAAAAAGATAAATGGCTGATTATGCGGCAACGGAACTTTAGGGAACTTTTCCAAGTTAATTCCTGAACCAGGAATTGTTTCGGTGATGATGGGTGGCACCAGCCGTTTTTCAAAGAATAGTTTTTTGTCTTCATCGTTCTGAAAAAAAACTTTTGCAGGAAACCGAAAGGCGAACTTATATAGTGATTCCGAAACTTTTGAAAGCAGATTATCTTTTAAAAATACCGTTCCCAAACCACTTACATTACAGATTGTTGGGATTTTCAAAAGACGAGCAGCAATAGACCCATAAATATTGGGTTTGATGGTGTACTGCAATATCACATCTGGCTTCGCTTTTTTATAAGTGTTGTACAACCGATAAATCAAAAACAAATCGTTGATTAGGTTAGCGCCCTTGGTATCCATTTCTAGTGGGATGAATTCACAACCTGCTTGCACCAATAATTTACTAAAATCATCTTTGGGGGCAATGGCAATTACCTTATCACCTCTTTCGATCAAAGATTTAACAAGCCCCAACCGGAAGTTATAGATATTCCAAGAAGTATTGATGACAATGGCTACCCTCATATGCCGCAAATATAACGCCCTGTGTTCGATTTATCCCAAAACATGCATTAATTTGCAGCAAAATTATGGGTAATACATATTCCACAGCAGCAGAAATTGAAGTAGCGGTATTGGTAACGGTTATTAGGAAGCGCCAACCTGTTGACCAAGCACACGAATACCTTGATGAGTTAGCATTTTTGGCAGAAACGGCAGGCGTGAAGGTATTAGAAACCTTTGTGCAAAAACTGGATCACCCACATGTAAAAACATTTCTTGGTAAGGGGAAACTAGAGGAGGTGATAAGTTTTGTGAAAGCGAAAGCGGTGGATATGGTGATTTTTGATGATGATCTTTCTCCCTCGCAGGTTAGAAATTTAGAAAAGGCATTAGAATGCAAAATATTGGACCGTAGCCTGTTAATTCTGGACATTTTTTCATTGAGAGCAAAAACAGCACAGGCTAAAACACAAGTAGAACTAGCCCAATATCAATATTTATTACCCCGCTTGACCAATATGTGGACGCACCTTTCCAAACAAAAAGGAGGAATTGGGATGAAAGGGCCTGGAGAAACCGAACTGGAAACGGACAGAAGGATTATAAGAGATAAGATTTCTTTACTAAAAAAGCAACTTGTAAAAATTGACAAGCAAAGCACAACACAACGGAAATCTAGGTCAAGAATGGTACGGGCGGCATTTGTAGGCTATACTAATGTGGGCAAGTCCACCATCATGAGGTTACTTTCCAAATCTGAAGTTTTTGCAGAAAACAAGCTATTTGCCACTGTGGACGCTACCGTTAGGAAAGTGGTAATTAATCAAATTCCATTTTTACTGACAGATACCGTCGGGTTTATTAGAAAGCTGCCACATACGCTAGTAGAATGTTTTAAATCAACGTTAGATGAAATTAGAGAAGCGGACGTGTTAATTCACGTAGTGGACATTTCACATGCTTCATTCGACGAACAAATAGCAGTGGTCAATGCCACATTGATTGAAATTGGTGCAGCAGATAAACCCACTATTTTGGTATTCAACAAAATTGATCAATATTATGTGGAGACACACGATGAGGAAGAAGAATTTGAGGAAGAAAAAGAAGTAACGCCAACGCTCAAAGATTTGAAAACATCCTATTTAGGGAAAAATAATCAGGAGGTAGTATTCGTCTCTGCCATCAAGAAGGAGAACATAGATGAATTGAGAAAAAAGATTTTCAAGCTTGTATCAAAAAGGCACTATACGATTTTTCCGAATTACCTGAAAAACAACACCTATTATGGGTAAGTTTATCCTGTGAATGCACTTCCATTAAAATAAATGGAAAGATGACTAAATTGAAATCTAAAAATATGATGGCAAATCCAGGCTCTTTTAAGCATCTAAATAGGACAATTAGTTATTTAGTTATAGCATTAATAATGGTTGTGATATTTTCACAATGCAGTAAATCTACCATGACTTCAACAACAAGTATTTTGAACCAAGACAAGTATAAAGTTTGGCAGCTGGTCGATACAGCTTTCTTAGCCCAAACATTGGTGATAAAAAATGCACCAAAAAAATATGATGTACTGATACTAAAAGCTAGTAAAATGAAGCATCGGCTAAAAGCGCTTGAACCAAAGGAAGAGATGAAGGATAATATATCCTATGTCCAAGCCGAAAAACCAGTGATACTAGTAGACTTACCGTTTACTTTTGGAAAATTTCGCACCTATCGCCTGGAAAACTCTTCTCTTTTTTCACCTGAGTTAGCGAATAAATTTCCGGATATTAGGTCATATTCTGGGTATCAAAAAGACAATAAAACAGTTACCCTACGTATGGATGTTAACCCTTCTGGGTTGTTTGCAATGATAACTTCACCCAGCGAAACTATATACATTAGACCTATTGAAAACGACTATTACATTTGCTATAAGAAAAGCGATGTGGATGAAGGTAATAAGGATTTTTATGAGCCATCAAAGAACAAACAATAATGCATTGCAAACTTATAAAAATCCCTAAAAGGAGCAAATTTTAATAAAATTCATCATCTTTGTTGTTCTACAATCAACTATTACAATAACAGAATGAAATTTATTGTTACTACTGAAAGAAATTTTTACTTTTTATTTTTACTTTTTACTGGGCTGTTTTTAACCACAAACAATGCTTATACTCAAGGAGTAAGTGGGGAGCAGGTGTGGCGTGAGAAAGAAAAAACAATTACAGAAAAGGAAGAAGGGTCATCGGTTAAAGGGCGATACTTAGCACTAGATTTCCCTCTGTTTTCCGAAGAGGTAAAAAAAATAAAACAAGTAAAAAGGGCGAACATTGAAAGTGAGCATCGTATTGTTTCATTGCCTTTTCCAGATGGCTCTTTTCAAAAATTTATAGTCATGGAGTCGCCTATATTAAGCGAGGCGCTAGGCAGAAAATTTCCTCAAATAAAAACGTACTATGGAGAAGGAATTGATGATTCTACGGCAACTTTACGATTTGATTTAACACCAGCTGGTTTTCATGGGATGGTGATTTCCTCAAATAGGACAGTTTATATCGACCCTGTTGGTGATGGCACAAATAATTATATAGCATATAATAAAAAGGACTTTAGAAAAGAGCATTTAGTATTTCAGGAGCTTGCCCCAAGACAAGAAAAAAGAGAAGAGACATTAAATAGCACAAGTACTAAGCGCCTAGCAGCCAGATCTTCAGGCGCTGAACTTAGAACCTAT
>CAYRIF010000102.1:0-11615 GCA_964424205.1 uncultured Roseivirgaceae bacterium
TAGCAAACCCAATAATAGCACCATGGTTTTTATGTAGGTGTGCTGTGGGGGTATGAATTTGTTTCTCATGCTTTTTTGCTGTTTGGTTTATTATCCTTAGTTCTTAGTCTTCAGTAAACGGACTGCAAACTGTAGACGGCGTACCGCTTTACTGCTCTATTTTAAAAAGTTGGATACCGCTTTAAGCCTGGTGATAAAATAGCACTGATAATTTTGCTCGTTTATCAAATGTAGTGAAAAAAGTATTTAATAACAACAATGACGAAAATTAACAGCTTAATTAGTAAATCAAGGGCTATTTTGTCAATCTTAAGCCAACTCCCGCAAATCAACTGGTACTACCCTAGAGACACCTTGTTCGATCATAGTAATGCCATAAATCACATCGGTCGTGGACATGGTTCGTTTGTTGTGTGTCACGATGATGAATTGCGAGTCTTCTGAGAATTTACGAATAATATTATTGAACTTGTCAATATTAGCATCATCCAGCGGTGCATCTACCTCATCAAAAATACAGAAAGGCGCAGGCTTCAATAGGTAAATTGAAAATAGGAGAGAGGTGGCAGTTAGCGTCTTCTCTCCACCCGACAGCTGGTTGATGGTCAATGGTCTTTTACCCTTTGGTTTTGCCATGATTTCGATCTTGGACTCTAGTGGATCATCGGGATTTTCGAGTTTGAGTTCACAGTCATCTTCTTCGGTGAAGAGCGAACGGAACACTTTGATAAAGTTCTCTTTAATTTTTTCAAATGCTTCCAAAAATGTTTCTTTAGCCACATCATCAATCTCTTTGATGGTTTCTAGCAACGATTCTTTGGCTTTTAGCAAATCATTTTTTTGTGTCGTGATAAAAGTATGCCTCGTTTGAATTTCTTCATAAGCTTCCATCGCCATGGGGTTGATAGGTCCCATGCGCTCCAGTCGGTCTTTTGATTTTTCAACGTTTGCTTTCAGCTCCTCTTCCGATAGCTTAGAGATATGCTCCTCTTCTGTTTTCATGTTGAGGATATCATCTAGGTTTGTTTCAAACTCGATAGACAGCCTTTCTTTAACCGAAGTGAGCTGCAGTTTGGTTTCGTTGAGCGCATTTTGAAATTCCATAATCAACGTGTCACATGCCTCCCGATTTCTTTGGTCTTCCCTTAAGGTTTGCTCTATTTTATCGATGTCTCCACGTGAACTGTAGTAATCCTTTTCAGCATCATTTACACCAGTTTCTAGCGTTTCTTTTTTGTTGTACATCTCTATGAGCTCATCTTCATTGGATTCAGAGTTTTCAATTAATCGCTTGATTTCTAACTCATTGGCTTTTAATGCTAGCTGGTTTTTACCGATTCGTTCATAACTGCTATCAAATGCGTCTTGTTTGAAGCTAATTTCTTGAATGATGCTATTAACCTTATTTTGATGTTGGTGAAAACCTATGTTTTCTTGGTTATATGCCGCAGACTTTTCATTGGCAATTTCATTCTGTGCTGCCAAAGAGGAATTAAGCATGAGGAGCTTCTCTTCGAGCATTTTCAGTGATTGATTTTCTTCCAAAGTTTGTGGCGTAAGGGTCGATATATCTTCGGTCAATCTTTCAATGCCATTGATGTTGTCTTCTTTTTTTGTCGCCTCACCGGTCAAGAGCTCTTCAAATTGCTCATGCTTTGTTTTAAAAGAAATATACTCTTCATTGATGGTATTAATTTCACTTTGCAGGAGTTCAATTTCTTCCTTTTTTGTAGTGACTTTTAAAACATCATATTCTTTTTGATTGTCTTCCAGACTGTCCTTAATTTTATCAATCTTTTTCACCAGTTTTTTGATGTCTCGGTTCAGGTTCTCAAGATTTTTAGCGCGACCAATTCTTTTCCCCTCAAAAAGCCCAACAGAACCGCCCGACATGCTGTATTTTCGTTTGGTTACCTTGCCATTTTTGGTGATGAAAATACTATCTTTTTCTTTTGGAATTGACGGAAAATCTCCTGAAATAATATATACATTGTCGAGTATATAAGCGATTAATTTAGCATATTTCCCTTCATACTCTACTATTTCTGTGGCTGGTGTGGCGTTGTCATAAATCTCCCCAGCCGAGGGATGGAAAACATCAAAACTTTCTAACACAAAAAAGTTAGCTTTCCCTTTTGCGGCATCACTAAGCAAATCCACCGCCTTTTGCGCTTCTGCGAAAGTCTCCACAATATAATAATTCATGTAGGGCTCGAGGAAGTTTTCGATAGTAATTCGATACTCGGCAGGACAGGTGAGTATGTCTGATAGCAACGGAAAGTCTTTACCCCACGTGGCTTGTTTTTTTAAAAATTTGATGGCTTCCGGGAATCCTTCGAGGTTATCAACCATCGATTTAGTCAGGTTATACTCATTCTGAAGTGCATCTAATTTCCTAATGGTTTCGTTGAGTTCATCCTTGATTACCTGAATGGTTCTTTCGCTTGATTCAATCCTTGTAATCAGTTTTTCTTCTGCCGTTTTTAATTTTTCTAGTGTCGTATTTTTAGAAGCCAGGGTTTCACCCAATGTCTTTGCCCGACTTTCAAATTCAGCAAGATTTGCACTTTTCTCTGTGGTGTCAGTAGCTGTTTTTTCCAATTCTTGTTTCAGTGTAGAAAGTTGCATTTGTTTGATTTCCAACGACTTGCTTAATTGGTAGTTGGCATTTTGCTTTTCTTTGAACTGGTTGTTCAATGCATTTACTTCTTCCTGATGCTCAGCAGTCTCGGTTTTTAATAGCTGAAATTCTTCTTTCAAAATTTTAAAATTCTTTTCTGTTTCAAAGAGCGCTTTTTCGGCAGAAATCTTTTCCGTTTCTAGACTTTTTAGACTGAAGTTCGCCCTTTCGTTACTCTTTCTATCTTGCTCAATGGTTTCTTTCAGGCTATCACTTTTGTCATTGAGATACCTGAGGCGTTCATTTTTTATTTTTTTATCGCTCTCATATTGTCTGATGGTATTGACAAAATCGTTGAGAGATTTTTGCTTTTCTGCCAGATGCTTTTCCTTGGTGATTAAGGCTGCTTTTCCTTTTTCAATCTGTGATTCTTTCTCTCTCACCTGCTTTGCCAGGCTAATTTTTTTGTCACTTTCGGCTTCGACTTTTTGTTTCAAACTAGTGAGTGAGTCGGTATGCTTGCTAAAGCTCTTTTTGGCATATTCTATGCTGTAGTTTTTATAATCAGCTTTGATTTTGAAATAGCGTTCTGCCTGCTTTGCCTGTCGCTCTAGTGATTTTAAGTTTTTTTCTATTTCAAAAAGCAAATCTTCAACCCTATCCAAATCATCGTCGGTGCTGCCCAGCTTTCGTAGTGTTTCCTTTTTACGCTTTTTAAATTTTGAAATGCCCGCAGCTTCTTCAAACAATGCCCTTCTGGAGTTGTCCTTGTCATTCAGCAAGTCATCCACCATTTTCAGCTCAATGATGGCGTAGCTATTCGAGGCGATACCTGTATCTAAAAATAAATTGCTGATGTCTTTTAAGCGACAGGTAACGCCATTGAGCATGTACTCGCTGTCGCCAGATCTGTAGTAGCGCCTAGTGATAGTGAGGTGCGAATATTCGGTGGGGAGTAGGTTTTTAGTATTATTAAATGACAGTGAAACTTCCGCCATTTGTGAAGGCTTTCGTTTTTTGGTGCCATTGAAAATGATGTTTTCCATTTTCTCAGAACGCAAGGCTTTGATCTTCTGCTCACCCAATACCCATCGGATGGCATCCACCACATTTGACTTGCCACAACCATTCGGACCTACAATACCGGTAATCCCCGTATCGAAGTTTATGGTTATTTTATCGCCAAAGCTCTTAAAGCCTTTTATTTCTAATTTGGTTAATTCCATTCAACTACTCCGTTCAAAAATTTAACAAATTTAATATTATTTTGTAACTTTGTTACCTATGCAAGCAGATATATCTATTATTTATATTGTTATTGGTGTCATTTGGTTTATTGTCAAAATAATTGGTAAAGGATCAAACAACACAAAAGGTTCAGGCACACCACATGCGCCTATACCTGGAAATTTCAAAGATATATTGAATGCACCAAGGGAAGGGAAAGGCGAAAAACGTCCTTCATTTGAAGACTTGCTAAAAGAATTTACCCAGGAATTTGAGCAGCCAGTGGAACAAGCACCACCTCCCAAAGAAATATTTGTAGAGGAGACGCATCAACCGATGGTCCATGAAACGACCTATACGCCAGTTGCAGTAGTTGATTATGATGATACACCTGTCTCCGTTACCGATGAGGGCGTCCCAAGCCTGAAAAAATTACAATTTGAAAAGTATCAAATCAAAGAAGAAGACACCCACCTTGCAGATGAAGTGAGTGCCATGCTGAAAAGTCCGGATGGCATCCGTCAGGCGGTATTAATTAATGAAATACTGAACCCTAAGTATTTTTAGTATTGTGACTTATTGGTTTATAGGACTTATACATATATAGTTCACTATGGTTATGTGGCTAATATTTAAACAAACCCGAAATCAATAAAACTATGAAAAAATTACTTTTAGGATTACTCACCTTGATTTTTGTTGTTTCCTGTCAGGACGCAAACAAAGAGGGCTTTGCTACCGAAGCAATGGATGCAGAAATCATGGAAGCTCCGATGACAGCGCAGGCAGGGAATGCGGCCATGGCAGCAATGAAAGTTCCTGATATCAGAAAAATAATATGGACGGGAAATTTGGAACTGCAAGTGGAGAATGTAGATACGGTTACCAAGAAAATTTCAAAAATCTGTGATAAATATGGCGCTTTCGTGTCGGATATGAGTTTGACAAATACCAATTACGAAATTTCAAATAAGATAACTGTCAGGGTCAAAAGCAAAGATTTTACGAAGTTGATAAGTGACATCAAGGGCAGTTCGATATTCATTAGGAAAGTGGAGATAAACTCGAATAATGTAACCGAAGAATTTATAGATATTGAAAGCAGGTTGAAGACCAAAAAGGAAGTGAGGGAGCGCTACATTGATATTCTTAAAAACAAGGCAGGGGAAATCAAAGATGTCATCGCTGCAGAAGAAGCAATACGAACCATCACAGAAGAGATAGAAGCAAAGGAAGGGCGGCTAAGGTATCTTTCTAATAAAGTGGACTTGAGTACCGTGAATATTCTGATTTTTCAGAAAGTAGACTTCAAAGCTGAACCCAATATATATGAGAAGCCATACGTGACGAAAATGCTTGAGGCACTCAAAAATGGGTGGGAAATACTGACAGATATACTCTTATTGGTATTAAATATTTGGCCGTTCATTTTAGGGTTTATCCTAATGGTCTGGAAAAGAAAATGGGTTGGAGGTATCTTTAGGAAGAAGAAAAATAAAACTAACTAATTTAAAAGTATGAGAAGCTTAACAATAATTTCTATGATTATAATATTCCTATCTTTTTGTGCCAAAGCACAAGACCATAGTTTTAGGAAAGCCAAAGTGGATTTTAACGCTTATGAAGTGCTGGTTCATCAAGTAAAGGAACATAGAAAGGCTAGGTTGATTAATGTTGATGAATTTGTTGAAATGAGTGAGGAAAGTGGCGTGATAATTTTGGATACTCGTTCTGACAGTATGTATCGCAGAAAGCATATCAAAGGTGCTATTCATCTTAATTTTTCGGATTTCACGCAGCAAAATCTCATCAAGATTATTCCAACAGCCAATACCAAGGTTTTGATTTATTGCAATAATAACTTTGAGGGTGATGAAGATAATTTTGCCACAAAGGTTGTGGTGCCATCGCTCATGCAAAAAGACATCAAACCAATTACTTTGGCATTAAATATACCCACCTACATTAACCTATATGGTTACGGTTATAGAAATGTTTATGAACTCTCCGAGCTTGTCATGCTTTTTGACAGAAGGATTGGGTATGAAGGAACAACTGTTGATAATGACAGGTAACAAATACAGTCTGAGGTATTTTGCAAATAGTTTTTTTTAAAAGGAAATGGCGTGACAAATTACAACTCCAATGTTGGCATAAAATGATTATTATGTTATCTTTGAGCCGATTTTAACAGTTTTATCACATAAACATATGAAGTGTGGATATTTTCGAAAAATTTTTAGTTGATAAAGGACCTTTAGGAAAGCTATCAGGTATTTATGAAGAAGGCTATTTTATGTTTCCTAAGTTGGAGGGAGAGATAGCCCCTAGGATGCAGTTTAAGGGAAGGGAAGTGCTTACTTGGAGTTTAAACAACTACTTGGGGTTAGCGAATCATCCTGAAGTGAGAAAGGTAGATGCAGATGCCGCTAGAGATTGGGGATTAGGTTACCCAATGGGCGCTAGGATGATGTCGGGAAATACGTCAAAGCATGAAGAGTTTGAAGTACAGATGGCGGATTTTGTAAAAAAGGAGGCAGTAATGCTTTTGAACTTTGGTTATCAGGGAATTCTTTCCATTATTGATGCCGTGACAGGCAGGAAAGATGTGATTGTTTATGATTCAGAATCACACGCCTGCATTATTGATGGTGTGAGGTTACACATGGGTAAAAGATTTGTCTACCCACATAACAACATTGACAATTTAGAAAAGCAGTTGGTCAGAGCCACTAAACTTGCAGATGAAAACGGAGGTGGGGTTTTAGTGATTACTGAAGGAGTATTCGGCATGTCAGGGAATATGGGTAAACTGAAAGAAGTTATTGCGTTGAAGGAAAAATTTGAATTCAGATTGTTGGTGGATGATGCACATGGTTTTGGTACCATGGGAGCGACAGGAGCGGGAACAGGTGAGGAACTCGGCGTGCAAGATGGAATTGATCTATACTTTGCGACTTTTGCCAAGTCGATGGCAAGTATTGGGGCGATTATTGGTGGCGATAAGGAGGTGATAGATTTTTTGAAACATAATATGCGTTCACAGATTTTTGCGAAGTCATTGCCAATGCCTTTGGTGATTGGAGGTATGAAACGCCTTGAGTTATTAAAAAACAACCCAGAGTTGAAAGATAACCTTTGGAAAGTGGTCAATGCGTTACAATCTGGCTTGAGAGAAAAAGGGTTTAATATTGGTACCACGCAATCTCCGGTAACACCTGTAATCATGAGTGGAGGAATTAATGATGGCACAGGGCTTATCAAAGACTTGCGAGAAAACTATAATATTTTCTGCTCAGGTGTCGTTTATCCTGTGGTACCAAAGGGTATTATCATGCTGCGATTAATACCGACGGCAGTTCATACATTAGATGATGTTGCCGAGACAATTGCTGCATTTGAGGCGGTAAAAAGCAAATTAGTGACAGGAGAATACAGAAAAGAAGGGGTAGCACTGGTAAATGAATAATTTTTTACGAAAAAAAACCTCTTTTTTATTGATTTTAGAACATTTTAACTAAATTGCCAACAATTAAATAAATAATAATATTAATATTAAAACTAACAATTATGAGTGAATACACTAAACTACAGCGCTTGGTAGCATCATTAGAAGATGATTTTGATAAATTCTACGATAAAGGAAACAATGCTGCTGGTACAAGAGTAAGAAAAGGCATGCAAGAAATGAAAAATCTAGCACAAGAAATCAGAATTGACGTTCAGAAGAAAAAAAATAGCTAGTTTACGAACAACAAAGATATTTTTAAAGAAAAGGCATCTGTCCGCTTTGCGGGTAGATGCCTTTTATAGTTATAAGTAAAAAGATGAAAAGGGTTTTGTTTTTTATGCTGTTTTTGTTTGTTGCAAATTTGCTGCAAGCACAAAAACCTGTATGTAAAATCCAATTCTATGGGCTAAAGAAAACGAAGGAAACATATGTAAGAAAATTCATTTTCCTAAAGGAAGGTATAGAATTTAATAAGATACAGTTAGCGCATGATGTCCAGACCTTAAGAAATTTAAATATGTTTTTGCATGTAAAAGCAAATGCCATTGATAGCCGTGAGGGTGTTGTGATTACCTATCAACTCGAGGAGGCACTGTCTATTTTACCAATTATCAATTTTGGGGGAATCAAAGATAATTTTTGGTTTCAGCTTGGTGTGACAGAACTAAACTGGCATGGAAAAGGAAAGGAAATTGGTGGCTACTATCGTTATGATCAAAAGCATTCCTTTCAAATATTCCAAAAAACACCCTATATAAACTCATCAAAATGGGGCTATGGGGTTAGCCTTGCAAAATTTTCTTCTATAGAACCGATTACCATCAATGGAGAAGTCATTGATTACAATTTTGATAATTATACCTTGGAGATATTGCCACGGTATGAGTTTGTCTATGGCAACGATATTCAATTCGGGTTTGCGCTGCTTGGTGAAAGATATGAACCCATTGTAGCAGAAAACAGCCTGTTAAAACCATTCTCAAAAAAGAAAGTTATTTTTAAAGTAGTACATAACTTAAATAAGATTGATTATTTCTACCAATATTTAGAGGGCTTTTCAAACAGGATTTTTGCAGAAACGGTATTGACATTTAATTCTGATGCGTTCTTTTGGAAAATTACCAATGAGTTTAAATTTTTTAAGCGTGTAGGAGGAAAAGGGAATTTGGCAACGCGAGCTCGTTTGGGAATAGCTACCAGCAATGGTAGCCCTTTTGCGCCATTTGTTTTAGATAGTTATATCAATATTAGGGGGGTCGGCAACAAAGTGGCACGTGGCTCGGGCGAATTGGTACTTAATTTGGAATACAGACAAACATTGTTGGATAATGATGTTTTCGCCATCCAAGGCGTCGTGTTTAGTGATATTGGTTCTTGGCGTGGCATCGGAGAAAAAATTAACTCACTGTTTGAAAAAGATGGATTTAAAACTTTTTCGGGCATTGGAACAAGATTGTATTCTAAAAAAATTTACAACTTGATATTACGAATTGACTATGCGGTGAACTTAAAAAACAAGAATGAAAGAGGTTTTGTTTTCGGCGTGCGGCAGTATTTTTAACATGCTTAGCTGCCTCAGGAGAAGATCACCGTAGTGCTTTAACAAAACCATAAAGCTGTTCCAAAAATACTTGAAATCCATCCTCTTTTTTAGTTTTGAACATCAATTCATAAAATGAATCTTTGCCTTCTTGGTAAATTCCCACCCTACATTTAGCTTGACTTTTTGCCAAAGCATGTTCCATAAATAGTCCTAAAGATGTATCTAAATGAAAAACGTAATCAAACTTTTTTTGTACGAATGCATTTAATGACTGCGAGGTTATTTTTCCAAAGAGAGAAAACTCTTTTTTTGTAAAATAATCAAAAACAAAATCATAATTTTCCTTCCCAGTCCCGAGCAAACAAAGTACTTCTACTTCTTTTCCATCTGCTTTAAGTTTCTTGATGAAGTTTCGAACTTCCGTGTGTTTTATTCTATTGGTAACAGTGAATATGATGCCTATTTGTTGTGCCTCATTGTAATTGACACTCGTGCGTTTAACATTACTTTTTTTTAGTATTTTTTTAGTGCTGTGATTGATGAACTTTTTGGTAAGAAATAACATTACGCTTTATTAATCATTGCTATAAAATCATTTTCAGAAATAATATTGACCCCAAGTTTTTCTGCCTTGGCTAACTTGGAAGGGCCCATCTTATCTCCTGCGACAAGATAGTCAACTTTTTTGGAAATCGCAGAAATTAATTTTCCACCATTCTTCTTGATTGTTTTTTTAATTTCATCCCTGCTGAAATGTTCAAACACTCCGGAGATTACAAACGATTTATTTTCAAGGAGATTACTATCTAATAAAAGGTTCTCTTCTTTGACTATGAATTGCAAACCAGCTGCTTTTAATTTGTCAATGAGTTGAACATTATCGGCGTCAGCAAAAAACTTAATAACACTTTCGGCAATGCTATCACCTATTTCGGGCACGTCAATTAACGCTTCAAAACTTGCTCGAGATAAAGCATCTATGTTTTTGAAATGTTGGGCTAGTTTCTCGGCTACTGTTTTCCCTACAAATCGTATGCCTAGTGCAAATAATACTCGCTCAAAACCAATTTTTTTCGAAGCTTCAATGCCTTTCAATATATTTTCTGTGGATAGTTCTTTAAATCCCTCTAACTGAAATATGTCATCAAAAGTTAATGTGTAAAAATCTGCGGGATTATTTAATAGCCCTTTGTTGAAAAGTAACGCGATGGTTCTTTCTCCTATAGAGTCAATGTCCATAGCATGGCGCATAATAAAATGCTGAATTCTTCCTTTGATTTGTGGAGGACACCCTTTTTCATTGGGGCAGTAGTGGTTTGCCTCTCCTTCATTTCGAACCAGCAGTGTATTGCATTCCGGGCAGTTTGATATATACATGATTGGTTTACTGCCTGCTGTCCTTTTTGTGATGTCTACACCTGTAATTTTAGGAATAATCTCCCCTCCTTTTTCTACGAAAACGGTGTCATTTATATGGAGTTTTAGTCGTTCAATTTCATTGGCATTGTGTAGTGAAGCCCTTTTGACGGTAGTGCCAGCAAGGGAAACAGGGGTTAGATTTGCGACTGGCGTAATGGCGCCTGTCCGACCTACCTGGTAGCTGATGGAATTTAGGATTGTAGCGGCACTTTCAGATTTATATTTGAATGAAATAGCCCACCGCGGGTTTTTAGAAGTAAAGCCAAGTTGCTCTTGCTGTTGGTATGAATTTACTTTGATGACAATCCCATCGGTTTCTAATGGTAAGTCAAATCTTTTTGTTTCCCACTTCTTGATATAAGCAATCACAGCATCTATGTTGTTGCATTTTTGGTAGGTTGGTGATACATTGAAACCCCAACGCACCAGATGTTCTAATGCTTCTTCATGGGTTTCAATGGTTAGCTTTTCACCCAAAAGGCTGTATAAATAACAGTCTAATTTGCGAGAAGCTACAATGCTTGAATCTTTCATTTTTAGACTCCCTGAAGCAGTATTTCTAGGGTTTGCTAATAGTTGTTCGCCAATACCTTCTCGCTCGGCGTTGAGCTCCTTAAACACTTTCAAGGGCATAAATACTTCGCCTCTTATTTCAAATTCAGCAGGAATATTATCTGATTTAACACTTAAAGGCAGTGTTTTTATGGTCTTTGCATTGGCAGTGATATCGTCTCCTTTCACACCATCACCTCTTGTAACAGCCGTTGTTAATACTCCATTTTCGTAGGTGACGCTCAGTGCTACGCCATCAAATTTCATTTCGCAGATATACTCATAAGTTTGTCCTTCCAAACCTTTGGCAACGCGCTTGTCAAAATCATAGAGTTCTTCTGGGGAATAGGTATTTCCCAAAGAAAGCATGGGATATTTGTGCACAACCGTCTTGAATTTTTTGGTAATGGTACCACCCACACGTTGGGTAGGGGAGTCTTTTTTCTTTAGTTCAGGGAACGTCTTCTCTAGGTCAATTAATTCATTTAATAATTGGTCAAAATCATAATCAGAAATTTCGGAAGTATCCTTTTGGTAATAAAGTTCATTGTAGTGTTGAACTCTTTGGCTTAGGGCTTCGATTTTTTGCTGTGCGTCTTCTTTGGTCATGTGCTATTTAAAAGTACCAAATTTAAGAAAAAATAAAAGAAGATGCGGGTGTTTTGCTTTATTCGTTTTGTGATATTAACTAGGGTCTGCTGAAAAAGTCCCAAGTGCGTCAGCTACGAGTAGACAAAGCGAAG
>CAYRIF010000103.1:0-11531 GCA_964424205.1 uncultured Roseivirgaceae bacterium
CTTTTTAGCACCCTTCCATTTTTTAGATTTACTAACGTCATACACTTTCATATCCCAAGCAACTGACTGGAATCCTTTTGCACCATCTCCACTCAGTTGCCTGACTAGTTTTTTATTTTTATCATAAATTTTCACTTGCACCTGCGCTGCTTGCTTGCCTACATAATACTGTACTATAGACTTCGGATCATTTGGTTTTGAATATGGAAATCGTTTTTCTCCCCATTTTTTGGAGTGATACATGACATCAGGTTTGAACACTACAATGCCAGCCTCTAAATTCTTTCCTTTGAGTTCCTGAAAGGGTTTTACATCCACCACATAAATACTCCGTCCGTGTGTGGCAACCACCAACTCGTTTTCCCTTGGGTGCACAATCATGTCATAACATGCCACATTGGGTATTTGGCTGATGCGCTCCCAATGTACTCCACCATTCAAACTCACATAAGTAGCATCGTCTGTTCCTAAATACAGCACCTCAGGGTTTATCGGATCTTGAATCAATACATTCGCAGCTTCATTTTTGATATTTGCGTTTAACGAGATCCATGTTTTACCATAATCAGTGCTTTTGTAAGTATATGTGGTAAAATCATCATCTCTATAACCTGTCATGGTGGCAAATACCGTTGCGTCATCATGCGGAGAAGGGAAAATACTACTCACCCACTTATTTTTTGGGAGGTCAGCAGACAGCAATTCCCAAGTGCCTCCTCCGTTTTTAGTAAGCTGAATATTACCATCATCAGTACCGATGTACAACACCCCAAATTTTGTTGGTGATTCAGCGATGGTGGTAATGGTGGCATAGGGAACATTTCCCTGCGGCTGGTTATTGGTCAGGTCACCGCTGATGGCATCCCAATTTTCCGCTTTATCAATACTTCTATACACTTTTTGGGCACCTATATAAAGTATGTCTGAGTTATGCTTGCTCATCACCAAGGGCGTCCGCCAGTTATACCGTAATTTAGCATCGGCAATGTCATGTTGTGGTGAGATCAATTTTGTCTTTCCAGTGGCTTTATTGATTTTGAAGTAATTTCCAAATTGAAACCCTGCATATACCAAATCATTGTTCTTTGGATCAGCCATCACAAACATACCGTCTCCGCCAAATACTTTTTCCCAATGTTTACTTCTACCAGGAATAGATTTTGATGAGCCTTTCAAAACACCGTTGTCTTGCAGTCCTCCATATACGTTATATGGTTTTTCCATATCCACATTCACGGTATAAAACTGACCCACCGCATCATTATTAATATGCTGCCACGCTGCACCCCCGTCGTAACTGATGTATAATCCACCATCATTTGCCAACATTACATGGCGGTTATCTTTCGGGTTCACCCACATGGCGTGGTGATCTACATGAACATCTCCAACAGTATCAATTCGCGTGAAATGCGCCCCGCCATCGGTAGATTTCAACAGTGGCACACCATAAATGTATAGTGTATTTTCATCTTGACTATCCACCGTGATTTCCCCAAAATAATAGCCATAGGTAAAGTAAACACCTTCCAAATCATCACTTACTTTCTTCCATGTCTTCCCCGCATTTTCAGACCTGTACACCTCTGCAGCGGTAATTTTGGTATTAAAAAGTGCATCGTTGGCATCGCCGAAGTATTCTGCCAATGCTTTTGGTAAATATTTACCTGACTCGATTTCTTTCTTTAATAATTTACCATCGTATTTTTTAGGATAGTTACTACCCTTCAAAAATTCCGCTAATTGCTTGTCATCCAACGCCAAAAAAGTAGCTTTATCCATCTCCAGAAAGTCTTTTACTTTCAATCCTTTCGTATCATCTTTTTTCTCAGTCCTTGTGGATGCTTGACTATCCATAATGGCATACACAACGTTTGAATTTGCTGCAAAATTAACTCCTATTCGTCCGTTGGTGGTCTTACTTGGAAATCCCTCCATCGACTTTTTCCACGTCTCTCCCCCATCTTCAGAAGTATAAATCGCTGAAGCAATACCATTCCCTTTAAAATTCCACGCTTTTCGATTGCGCTCCCAAGACGTAGCAAGTAGTTGATTAGGATTCGTTGGATTAATGGCTAAATCAATTATTCCAGTGCTGTCATTTACAAAAAGTGTCTTTTCCCAAGTCGTTCCTCCGTCTGTTGATTTAAAAACGCCTCTTTCAGCATTATTTGTATAGAGTGCACCAATAGCTGCCACCCAAACAATATTGGCATCAGATGGGTGTACCAATACCCTTGAGATATGCTGCGTTCCTTCTAGTCCCAAATACTGCCAAGTTTTTCCAGCATCGGCAGATTTATACATTCCGTTACCTGCATAACTTGAGCGGCTGCTATTTTTTTCACCAGTACCTACATACAATATGTCTTGGTTTGAAGGAGCAAGCGCCATGTCACCTATAGTCAGTGAACCTTGATTATCAAATACAGGTTTAAATGTTGCTCCATTGTTGGTGGTTTTAAAAACACCACCTGATGCATAGCCAACATAAAAAGTAAATAGGTCGTTGCTATCAACCGCCAAGTCAACAATCCTTCCTCCCTGCACCACAGGTCCAATACTACGTGCTTTATAATTTTCCAGTAATGAGCTGTCCGCATTTTGCGCAGATAGGCTTGCTGTGACAAACACTAATAGGAAGTAAATAGTAAGAGATTTAATTGTTCTATGCATGAAAATATGATTTATTTGCACCTCGAAAGTAATTAATATAACTGAATAATTCTAGCCTTTTCATAGTTCAAAATTATGCTCATTTCCAAACCTGACATAAAGACACTTTCCGCATTAGGCGCTTTCCTTTTTCTAGATTTTTCGTTGTTGGCATATTTGGTTTTCACACAACTGAAAGGGGTGAAAACGCCGCTCTATATTTACCTATTGATACTGCTTTTATTGGCGGTCGGACTTGTAGTACTTGTCAAAGTAATTCGAGGCTACAAAACACTAATCATTGACAAGAAGAAAATAAAAGTAAAGTATGCCTTGTCCTATAAAAATTTTGAAACCAAACTTAATGAGCTAGAATATTGGGAAGAAACAGTTATTCAAACCAAAAAAGAACCTTTCAAAGAGTTAAAACTAAAATTTAGAAAAGGTAACATGGTTAAAATCACAAATCAGGAAAACACAAATTACAAAAAGGTGTGTCAATATATGGAAAGAAATGCATTAAAAAAGAAGGTAGCTTCTTAACATGGGCAGTAAGCTATGCTCCTTGAAACTTCTCAATCTCTTCTTTTTTATAAAACAACTCGTACATTATAAAGGCATAAACCAGCACATATTCTGTGATTACAATTCCCATGTACTCTTGGTACACATCGTTATAATAATTAAAATAGGTAAAGAAAATCACCCCCGACCAAAGTATTGGAAATCGATACCGGCTAAAAATACTATAGGCTATTAAAGGAGTCACATACCAAGGGTGCAGGGTAGTGGTAAACATTAAATAGATAAAATATATCCAAAGAAAAGAAACGAGCATATTGCCATTTTTCTTAGATTGATAAGGCATATTTACCCTTTGTTTCCTCCACGCAATAAAGGTATAAAGCAAAATTACCACAAAAGTTATAAGCGCTAAAAATTTACCCGCTGTACCAATAATATTATATCCTTTTGCATAGTACCCTACTTCTCTTACCAAATAATAGATGCTTGCATTAAACTCAAATTTCTGGAAATACAAAGAAAAACTTGCGCTCATTCCTTTCAGAAAATGAATATCATATAGTGGCACAAAAAATAAAAGAACAAAAAATGCTGCAAACATATAATACTTCAAAGTTTTACTAAAAGACAACCTCGTCGCAATCATAGGAAAAAAAATGAGTGGATTCAATTTCGTACAAACTGATAAAGCAAATGAAAGTGCTGAGAAAATTGACTTCCGTTTTTTTAATAAATAAACACTTAACAATACAAAAAATATAGCTATTGCCTCGAAATGAAGACTACCTGCCAATTCCAGAATTACCAATGGATTTAGTGCATATAACAAAATGTTTTTAGCAGGCAAATGATATGCATTGAGTAATTTTCTGATTACTATAATGCTGCCAATCTCAGCGCCAATAATAAAAATCCGCATCACAATCGCTGCACCTCGAACAGAGGAAGATATCCATGTTGCAATAATAAAAACTAATTGATTGACAGGTGGATAAATCGTGAAATACTCTTTCGAATTTAACTTATCAAATAGCTCTTGATTAACACCAACTGGTGCTGCTTCAGGATAATTAATATAAAATGAAGGGAGTTGTTCAAAAGGATTTATACCTGCATTAAACAAGCGACCATCCCAAATAAACCGATAAAAATCATCTGATAAATTGGGGATTAAAATCAGCAGACTTAGCCTAAAAAGTATTGAAAAATTTACTGCTTGGTTGATTTTTAGGTTGGTATCTGACCGAAAATATATAGCCAGATAAAAAACAAAAAGAAAAGAGTACACACCTATAACTTGTGGTGCGTCTGCCCTAGAAAGAATATAAGAAACAATGATGTAGGCAAAAAGTGAAGGCACTAGCAACAGCAGGTTTATATTCCAATATTTCTCTTGGACATTAAGCAAAATTACTAGGTTTTACTGAATGATAAAACACACTTCCGTAACCAATGGCTAACATGATATGAAAAGCGATTAAGCCAAAATCGTGTAAATAAATACCAAGTCCAATCGCAAATACAAAATAGATACTCAGTAATCCCTCCACAATTGCCAATGGGTTAAAATTATACTTGATATAAATATTCCCCTTCCAGCTTTCCTTTTTAGTAGCCACATTAAATTTTGGTGTGCGCACAAAAGGTGTTTTTATACCCCACAAACCTTCTAGTACTGCGATGGCATTGTGCAGTGACAATCCCATAGAAACCACCAAAAATACAGGAAATGTTTTAAAATAATATTTAAAAGTCCCCTTGGGTACCATCCGCTTTGCTGCAATCCAATAAAAATAACCAATTGAAAAGAAGCCAATCAAAAATATGCTGCCTAAATTAAAAACCATCTCATAACCGGGAAAATTATATTTAACTAGTAACATAGGCACACTGAACACCGCCGCTATCAGCAAACATATAAAAATAGCACTATTGAACAGGTGAAAAACTGCATGCACCTTATTTTCAAAACCAATGTTAGATTTTAAAACCTTACTCAGGTTCTTCTTTGCAGTCTCTGCCGCTCCTTTGTTCCATCTATACTGCTGCGATTTGATAGCAGGCATGATGATGGGTAGTTCTGCCGGAGATTCCTCTGACTCTAAAAACTTGAACTTCCAGCCTTTGAGTTGCGCGCGATAGCTCAAGTCTAAATCTTCCGTCAGCGTATCCGCCGACCAACCGCCTGCTTCTTCGATGCATGTCTTACGCCAGACTCCTGCCGTTCCGTTAAAATTAATAAAACTACCTGAGTGACTCCTGCCAATTTGCTCTACCGAAAAATGTGCATCCAATCCAAATGCCTGCAGCCTTGTGAGCATCGAATAGTCTTTGTTGATATGTCCCCATCGTGTCTGTACCACGCCAATATTTTCATCCTCAAAATAAGGAATCGTTTTCATAAGGAAATCCTTTTTCGGAATAAAATCTGCATCAAAAATTGGAATGAACTCTCCCTTGGCTATTTCTAAACCATATTTCAATGCCCCTGCTTTATAACCCTCCCTGTCGCTCCTTCGCACGTGTACAATGTCTATTCCTTCTTTTTTTAATTCCGCGACCTTGTCAGCAATTAAAGAGACTGTTTCATCGGTAGAATCATCCAACACCTGAATTTCTAATTTATCTTTGGGGTAATCAAAAGCGACTACCGCATCTATCAATCTTTCTATTACATATAGCTCATTATAAACTGGGAGCTGCACGGTCACGTGAGGAAAATCAGTTAGCTTTTTGCACGCTACTTCAGGTGTTTTTTTTGATTTTAGATAATGCCTGGTAAGGTTCAGCTGTCCTAGGCTGAACATAAAAATGAGCAACAATGCTAAAGAATATATGATTACAACTACTAAACTCATTTAAATTCTATTAATTAGTAAGGTACTCAGAGTCCCTTTCAGGAGACTCTGAGCGAGGTTCGTTTGTCATTATATCTATCATTTATTTCTCGACTACAAGTATTTAAAAATTGTCCATAATATTTTATACCCCGCCAAAATAGTTCCCTTCACAGTGCCAGATACTTTAGAAACACCAATCCGTTTTCTATAGGTCACTGGAATTTCTGTACACTTCAATTTATGTTTTGCCGCTTTCAACTGCATTTCGACCGTCCACCCATAAGTGGTGTCTTTCATATCCAACTTCACTAGGCTACTATATTTTATAGCCCTAAAGGGACCTAGGTCAGTAAACTTAATTCCGTAGAGCAAAGCTAACAAATTTGTGGCTAACCAATTGCCAAAAACCTGAGGGATTGTCATTGAACCACTTTCCCGCTGCCCCAATGCCCGTGAGCCAATCACCATGTCATAATTTTCGTTAACAATAGGCTTAATCAGCCATTTTAATTCTTGAGGATAGTCGGAGTAGTCAGCATCTACAAATACAATAATATCAGGTTTTTCACTTTTCTTAGCCACATACGCCAACCCTTTCAAGCAGGCATATCCGTAGCCCTGTCGTAATTCATCCAGCACGGTCGCTCCTGCCCCCTCAGCAACTTTCCTTGTCTCATCAGTAGAGGCATTGTTAACGACAATGATTTCGTTCACTGTATCAGGAATATCATTGATGACTTTGCCAACTGAATTTTGCTCGTTGAATGCTGGGATGATTACTTTGATTGTTTGGGTCACTTCCGTTTTAGGTTATTCTAAAAATCAACTGTTATTTAAAACTATCATTCCCCAAAAGCTCCTCCTTCCCAAACCTGCTGTCTTGTTCTTTTACTTCAAGGTTCAGCACACCACGTGGACAAACTGCTGAACAGATGCCACAACCCACACATGAAGCGCGTACTATATTTTCTCCTTTTTGGGCATAGCTCCTCACATCTATTCCCATCTCGCAATAGGTAGAGCAATTACCACAGGAAATGCACTGTCCACCATTGGTGGTGATTCTAAATTTTGAAAACAGTCGCTGCTGCAGTCCTAGAATTGCTGCCATGGGACAACCAAACCTGCACCAGACCCTATTTCCCAATAGTGGATAAAAACCCACGCCAATCACACCTGAAAAAGCAGACCCAATAGCAAATCCATACCACTGCCTTAACTTATAACTTTCTATAAAAACAATATTACTATTACCTGAGTACAGGTTAATCACTACAATGGCTGTTACCACTGCTACGACAGATGCTATGATAAATTTTGATTCCTTTTTAAGCTCCTTTCCCTTGAAAAACAAAACAACTACAGTTGCCAATACGATTAAAATTATAGACCCCCAAGCAAATTGATTTCTTGTCATGAAACTTGTTGCCGCATTGTTGGTCAAGTAAGAATAAATAACGCCTATGGTCATTACTACAGAAAATACCAGCACAATATGTATCGACCATCTTTCAAACTTCCATGCACTCATTTTGTTGTTAGACAACTGTCTGAATGGATCTCCAGCGGTTTCTGCCAAGCCGCCACAGCCACATACCCACGAACAATACCATCTTTTTCCATAAAAATAAGTTAAAATAGGAGATATAATAAAAATCATGGCAATACCAAAGAGGAGCATAAACATTCCTACCGAACCACCGTTGAGAAATCCTTGAATACTCCATTCATCAAAAAAGTAGTAATTCAACGGCCACATAATAGCAAAATTGTAATAGGGATATTTCAATTTCATTAATAGTTCGGGTAACAAATAGGCAAAACCCAATTGGAAAAACATCACTGAAATCGTCCTGAGTATTTGATACTTATTATGTCTGTATTTTAGAATGAATTTATATCCCAGTGTTAAAATAAACAAGGTATAGAACGTACCATACACAAACCATTCACTGGCAGGTTCTCCTTTAAAAAACTGACTTAATGGGTCGAAAAATGCAATCAATCCTGTATTTGCTGCACCATCTTTTCCCAGCCCTAAATATTGAGGATACCAATACAGCAGTATATAAAATCCTGTTAAAACAATTCCCAATAGCCATGCAAGCACCCCTCTACTCGTAAGAGACCCAAACCAATTTGCATTATTTTTGATACCTTCAGGTTTGGATAAATACGTAGCACGTGCATAAATGACTATGCCTACCACAATAGACAACAAAGCAACACCTAAAAAGATGGGAGCATCTAAACTCACACCAATTATTGCCAGTATAAAAATCAAAAATCCTACTGCCACTAATGTCAATCCTATTTTTTGGGGCAAACTAATATGGCTATCGTCCGATTGCGCTATTGATAAACTTTTATTTTCGTCCATGTGCTTTTTAATTACCCTGCGACCGCAGTTATTTTATTTTCAGATTCATATTTTTTTAAGATGTCACCCTCATACTGTGTATAAAATTCAGGATCGAAATTTGCTTCTTTTAAGTGTTGTAATACGTAGTCAATATCTCTTTTCTCCCCTAGCCATCTGTCAAAAACTTCGTGGCGCAATCTAATTCCAAAAGTATTGATGCCTAAAAGTATTTGACTACCGCGATCATAAACAAACTTTATACATTTCTTGCCATCTTGATGTTCCCAGTAAAATTGGGCTTCATTTTCTTTGAGCTCACCCCACACATGCCCATAGGTTTGGTATTCTATGTCAAAAAACTTAGCGGAATTAAACCAAATCCCTGGTTTGTAAGCTGTTTTATTTCCACATACTGTATGTGCCACAGCCTCACCCATCATTCTTCCAGTGTACCACACTTGCTCAATGGGTCTTCGGTTTGGTAACGGCTCGTGAAACTGCGCGCAATCTCCCAATGCATATACATCAGGAATATTTGTTTCCAGGAATTTATCTACCATAATGCCTCGCTGTATTTCAATGCCAGAGTTTTCCAAGAAATTAATATTAGGACTAACCCCAGCTGTTAATCCTACAAATCCACAAGGAATTTCCTCACCAGTACTCGTAACAACTGCTCTTGCCCTACCATTTTCATCTGCAAGTATCTCCTTTAGTTCTGTTGAAAGTTTTAAATCAACATGATGCGCTACAATATGCCTACCAATGAGTTCTGACTCTTCTTTGGGCAAGACAATATTCCAAAAGCTTTTTTCTCTCACCAAAAACGTAACGGGAATATTCCTTGATAAAAACATTTCGGTCATCTCCACTCCTATCAAGCCCCCTCCTACTATCACTGCTCTTTGAATACCTGGAGAGTATTGCTCCATATTTTTCAAGTCCTGATAACTATACAACCCTCCCACTCCTTTCAGGTCTTGCCCTGGCCATCCAAACTTGTTGGGTTTAGAACCAGTGGCAATGAGCAAGGTGTCATACTTCATATCACTTCCCTTTGATAACTTTAATGACTTAGTAGATACATGAACCTCCTCTACATAATCCCGCACAAGATTAATGCTATTTTTCTTCCAAAACGATGGTTCGTAGGGCTGCGTATTTTCAAATTTCATGTGTCCCATGTAAATATACATAAGCGCCGTTCTTGAATAGAAGTAATCCGTTTCTGAAGAAATAATAGTAATTCTGTGGTCACTAAGTTTTCGGATATGTCTGGCCGCTGTTATGCCTGATATTCCGTTGCCAATAATTACAATGTGTTTCATATACCTACAAATCTAATTAATTGAAAATTAGTTTCTCTAAGTTAGTATATCTTATGTCAATCAGACGACACTCCAGGAGATTAATTGACTAGATAGTCAAAAAAAACAATTATTATCATTAAAGTACAATTTCTATTATATGTAAGTTAGCATGAACTTTTCATGCTACAAATAGTGTTATAGGGATTATCATTGTAAAGTCAATTTAAACTACTACAAAAAAAGTATATTGCTATGAAAAAATATTGTACATTATTCATGCTAACCCTCTTATTTTCAAATACTTATGCCACTGATCTTAGTGATTTTGACAAAGAAGTAAACGCATTCTTAAAAGTTCATGTAGTAAATGGTCGGGTAGACTACGAAGTAGTAAAGAAGAATTTCAAAGAAATAGCATCCATTTACCAGAAAATTGGTGCAATGAATTTATCCAAATATTCAGATACTGAAAAAAAGGTGTTTTATATCAATGCTTATAATATGATTGTTATCTATCAGGTATCAAAATTCTATCCACTAAAATCTGCCTTAGATCAAAGTGGATTTTTTGATAAGGTAAAACACAATGTAGCTGGCGAAAGAATCACGCTTAACGTTTTAGAAATAATAAAATTGATGAAAAAATTTGGTGATGCTAGGGTTCATTTTGCTTTGGCTTGTGCCGCCAAAAGCTGTCCAAAACTGGCAAACTTTGCTTTCACACCAGAAAAATTAGAAAGCCAACTCAATAGCAGAACGAGACTAAGTGTAAACAATAACAGTTTTATTCAGGTAAATAATAAGAATAAAGAGGTCAAGTTGTCAATGATTTTTAAATGGTACGCCCATGATTTTCGAAAAAGCGGGAAGAAAGTTTTAGACTTTATAAACAAGTATCGAAAAACAAAAATAACCCCTACTTTTGCCCTTCATTATTATAATTATGATTGGGCATTAAATAAGCGATAAGTGGTTATCCTCGTAATACGAGGTAGTAGATATAAGCAAGATAACACAGCACAAAAAAGACCCCTTCTAGCCTGCTGATTTGCGCCTTTCTACCCAGTACAATAACCAATAACGGGAGTGTACTTGCGCCAATAACCATGAGTATATCTGTATTGCTCACAATATTAAATGGCAAAGGTTTTATCACCGCACTGATACCCAATATCCACAGCATATTAAAAATATTGGATCCCACCACATTACCTACCGCGATATCGGTATTACCCTTTTTAGCGGCTACCAGTGACGTTACCAATTCAGGCAGAGAAGTACCTATTGAAATAATAGTTAGACCAATGAAAGATTCACTGATGCCAAATTCATTGGCATAATAAATTGCTCCTTCCACTACCCACTTTCCTCCATAATACAGTCCAACAATCCCTAACCCAATCATTATCAATGACCGATTAATTGGCATTATTTTATATTCTTCTTGGGTCATAAAAACATCCTTTTTACGCACCGCCGTTCTATAAATATAATATAGAAACAAAAAGAAAAAGAATAGCAACAACATTCCCTCCTTTCTACCAATAAACAACTGACCAGATTCTCCAAAAAATGAAGCATTGGCTAAAAAACCTACCAATAAGGTAGCTGTCAATGAAAAAGGGATTTCGATAAAATAGGTGCTTTTTGTTATTGGTAACGGGGCAAGAATCGCTGCGGCACCAAGAATTAGTAATATATTTGCCATATTACTACCTAGTACATTTCCAATGGCGATTTCTGAACTACCATTAATACTTGATATGATGTTGATATTCAGTTCAGGCATAGACGTGCCAAAAGATACAATGGTAAGTCCAATCACAATACTAGACAACC
>CAYRIF010000104.1:0-11452 GCA_964424205.1 uncultured Roseivirgaceae bacterium
TACTATCATTCAAAAAACCTGACCTCCCCCGTTGACACGCTATAAACTGCTCCTACAATTTCTATTTCATCATTGTCCTCCATTTCTTTCAAAATAGGACTCTCCTGACGAATTCTTTCAATTGATAGGATTACATTCTGAATGGCTACGTTTTCAATATCTTTATCAGACATCTTTTTGTTTCCATTACTTATCAAATCTACCGCAGGTTTGATTTTTTGTAAAAGCGACGTGATATTACCCAATGCTACCTGATTACAAGCAGCTGTAACTGCGCCACATTTAGTATGTCCCATAACGACTACAATTTTTGAACCTGCCACCTTGCAAGCATATTCCATGGAACCTAGTATATCTGGATTTATGATATTTCCAGCAACCCTTACACTAAAAATGTCGCCAATCCCTTGATCAAAAACCAACTCAGCAGGAACCCTTGAGTCGATACAACTTAGGATTACTGCAAAAGGATATTGTCCCTTACTTGTTTCCAATACTTGTTCTTGTAGGTTTCTCTGTGCTTTTAAATTTTCAACGAATCTTTTGTTTCCGGCTACTAATATTGCGTGTGCCGTTTTAGGAGTAAGGGTGTCTTGTGTATATTTTGTTTGTGTTTTCATAGTTATATTATTTTTTGTTACCGGCAAGTTTAAAATGTGGTATAGGTTGTGCTTGCTTGCCTTTATATAAATTAATTGTTTCTACTTGTATATTTCTGGAGGGTGCGTTTATTTCAAAATCTTCAATTATTTCTGTCACATCATGGTGGATGAAATGAGTATTGCTTGCATCTATTTCTACGAAGGTATTGTTTGGAATTTGGGCTAATGTTTTTAGTATGGATGCTTTGTTAAGAAAGGTAACATCTTCTGCGAGTGTAATACAAATCTTATCTTTCCCCTCCAAGTTTCCTTTTTGCATTTTGTACGGGATTTTATAGTTATTTCTTAACACTATGAAGATTGCGACAACCATGCCCATGCCAATGCCCATCAGCAAATCTGTAAAAACAATACCAAGAATGGTAATCACAAAGGGGATAAATTGTCCGAGCCCTTCACTATATATTCTTTTGAATAGCGATGGTTTTGCCAACTTATAGCCAACCACTAATAGAATCGCCGCTAATACACCTAAAGGAATGAGGTTTAATACCTTTGGAATAACTATGATGCTTATCAATAGTAAAACACCATGGATAATACTTGCGGCTTTAGTTTTACCACCAGATTGTTGATTGGCGGAACTTCTTACAATCACCTGTGTTACGGGTAACCCACCTATAAAGCCTGCTATTATATTCCCAACGCCTTGTGCTTTAAGTTCTTGATTTGTTGGGGTGACTCTTTTATAGGAATCTTGCTTATCAGAGGCTTCTACACAGAGAAGCGTTTCTAAGCTTGCTACCACCGCAATTACTATAGCAGTAATATATACCGCTGGATTGGATAAAGCACTAAAATCAGGGAGTGTAAAGTTACTCAAAAAACCGCTTACACTATCTGGTACAGGCACATTAACAAGGTGATTGGAACTTATTGCTAACGTTGGTATTGATGCAAAAACTTTATTAAGAACAATCCCCGCTACAACGGCTACTAGTGGCCCTTGAACTAATTTAGTGAATTTGAATTTTTTGAAAAGCGGTGTCTCCCATACTATTAATATAATCAAAGAAACGGTTGCTACTAATAATACGCCCGGACTGATGAAATCCAACATATGCATCAGCTCATTAAAAGTATTGTAACCATCAGGTTGATGAAAGGCAATATTACCCTCAGGGTTACTATCATACCCAAAGGCGTGTGGAATTTGTTTTAAGAAAATGATAATTCCTATACCTGCCAACATACCGTGTATTACTGACGAAGGGAAGAAATAGGCAATAATTCCTGCCTTAGCAAAGCCCATAATCACTTGAAGAATTCCGGCAAGTATTACCGCAACAAGGAAAATTTCAAACCCGCCTAGTGCTGTTATTGCATTTAAGACTATCACTGCTAGCCCTGCCGCTGGTCCACTTACGCCTAGCGGAGAGCCACTTAAAGCTCCTACTATTATTCCGCCTATTATTCCACTGATTAGACCAGCGAAAAGAGGTGCTCCGGAGGCTAGTGCAATGCCTAAACATAATGGCATTGCTACCAAAAACACGACTATACTTGCCGGGAGGTCATCTTTAAGGTTTTTAAAAGGACTTAATTTGTTATTCAACTTCATATTTGATTTTTTTATAATGATAGAAAGGCTTTTGGAAGCTTGTCCACCAGTGTTATTCGTTTTTAATTTGTTATACGTTGTAGGACTACACTTTTAGTTACTACCAAAATGTAATCCTTAGATAAAAAGTATTGGCATTAGCCTATAAGAGGAGGTCACTAGTCGTCTCAGTTTTGGGGGAGGAACTAAGATGCTAGGATTAAAATCGGCAAATAGCTTTTGAGTATAATAGTCGCCAACAAGTGTTTTTTGATGTGATTGCAAATCATGAAGGTGCGTTGAATAGAACGCTTGGTTCTCATCTTCACTATCGTCAACTACTCGCTTATCTTCTACTGTATTATTTTCGCATAATTCATATTTTTCCTCCGCAAGATGGGTAACTATTATAATCATTGGATTTGCTATGATAAGTAACATTATTATAAATAATATGGAACACCTTAGCGGGTGCAATGATTTTAGCGGTGGATATAGAATCTTATCTTTCATAATTCTAAAACACCAAAGGCCAATTGAGAATAAAATTTTGAAACACTATTTTCCCCTCGCTTAATGTCTGTAAGTGATGCTAAATGGCTAGCAAAATATCTTTGCTGGTGTGCGCCTTCTATTATTGTGGTGGCTAACATATGCGGAAATTCAAAATTCGGGTTTAGTTCCAACATCATATTGCTGACTCTTTGAACTACTCTTTTATAAACCTCGAAATATCCTTTTTTATTTTCCTCATCTATCTCTTTTACATGATAAGTTTTTACCCCTTCATTCATGATAATTCTATCTAGAAGAATTTCATTTATATGAGAAAAAGAACTGTCCGTTTCTACCGGTTCTGTTAAAACTGCAATTGCTTTTTTCAGTTTTTGCTTCGGAACGCTTAAATTGGCGATAGCAAAAACTAACTTATACTCGGTCCAACTCCAATACCAAGCAGTGAGATAAATCAGCACCATGTGTTTACTCTCAAAATAGCGGTAAACGGAACTTTCAGGTGATCCAATTTTTTTTCCTAATTTTTTAAAGGTGAATCCTTCAAATCCCAAGGCATCAATCAGTTCAATACTTTCTGATATGATTTTACGCCCAAGTTCAGAGGCACTTGGATCCCGCAGGTAAGTATCCTTGCAAACATCAATATGGACATGAAGATTTTTCATATTGCAAATATAATAGTATTACTATTATAAAAACAAGTAATAGTATAATTATTTGTAAAAAAACCACATAGCACACTTTGATATAACCCTAAAATATAGGCTAAAAGAGCCATTGTGCTGGTTTCATTTCTGAATCAGAAAGTAGATTTAGATAATAAACCCAGCAGCCAATCCGGCGATAATAATCACTGGCGCGGGGATTTTAGTGTACATTAGGACTCCAAAGGTAGCAGCAACGATGCCAACGTTAATCAAATTGGGATCCAATGGTTTGAATAATAAAAAAGCGGCGGCAATGACCATTCCAGCACTGACGGCGTTGATACCTGCCAAAGAGGCTTTTACAATGCGGTATTTTTTGAGTCCATCCCAAAACCGAACGACAAAGAATATTAAAAATGTACCTGGCAGAAAAATTCCAAAAGCAGACACTAGCCCACCGAGGATTTGTCCACCCAGTCCAGCGTCTTTCATAGAAATCGCACCTACATAAGCGGAAAAAGAAAAAACTGGCCCAGGTAAGGCACGCATCATGGAGTAACCAGAAAGAAATTCTTCAGACGTTAGGTTTTGTTTTAGTACTGTAAACTCTGCATAAAGCATGGATATTAACACATCCCCTCCGCCAAAAATCAAGCTTCCATTTCGGTAAAAATTTTCGAACAGACGTATCGGCAAGGCCCTAGTAGCGGCTCCTAAACCAGCCGCAAGCAAAAACACACCCCCCCACAAAAAAAAGTTGCTCCAGTTCACGGCGAGTTTTATTTTCTCCTCTCTCTCTTGTCTTTTAAACTTGAAAGCCGTAATTGCCCCACCTCCCAATAATAGCACTGGGAATAAATAAGGAGAACTTGCAAAATAAGAGATAATCGCTGATAGTACCATCAATACGTAGCCAGTTTTACCGTTTACCACTTTACCTGTAATTTTAATTGCTGCATAGGCAACAAAGCCTACAGCCATGGGTTGAATATACTTTGTAAACTCCAAGGAGATGTTATTTTCTTGTAAATAAGAAATACTAATTCCTGCAATAATCATTGCCGTGACGGCAGGTAGTGCCCAAATCAGTAAGGTTAGGTAAGCAAGCTTTGGGCCCCCAATTTTAAAACCAATGGCCGTAATGGTTTGAGTCGAAGTAGGACCGGGAAGTATCTGACACAGCGCATTCAATTCTATAAGATCCTTTTCGGTAAGGTAATTTCTTTTTTCAACCATCAGGTCAATGAGCATGGCGAAGTGTGCTTGTGGCCCACCAAAAGCGCTCACTGCCAAGACCAATACGTCTTTCAAAAAAATGTAATTGCGTACCTTCCTAATTGCCATTTATCCCTTTACTATTTGATATGAAAATTACAATAATTTCCGAAATACTTCAAATAAATAAGAGACCTTTATTAAAAAAATAATCAAGGTCTCTTAACAAGGGTTTTTAAATGGGGTTGTTATTTTATGGCATCATCATTTACGTATTGATTAAAATCTCTTTGTGCTTTTAGTAGATTAATAGTAAATAAGACCAGGTTTTTGCACTCCGCTAAAATGTTAAGATACAGCATACTATTTCTAGTGCCCACCTCATGCGCCTTGATACGTTGTACTTGTTTTTTTCTTGCAATAACGATTCCTTCAAGAATAGACTCTTGTGTTGCTACAATTGAAGTAACATCACTACAATCCTGCTTACCGACTGTCTCAATCACTCGGTCAAGCAAGGTGTTGATACTGGTCGTAATATGCGCCAACTCTGCCTCTTGTTCTTTTATAATAGGCTTATGGTTATTATCCACATGCTCTAAACTTGGTTTTGTAATATGGAACATGCTGTGTGTTATTTCTCTTAAATAATCTAGTACCTGCACATAGTATAAACCCGCTTCCACCGAATTATCATCAAGTTTGGCGATGGTCTTTGCCACATTGTCTTTTAATTTTTTTGTGCGCTTATTAACCTTTAAGAAATTTTTATACGTGCTATTAAGATGCTTTAAATTTTCATTCGAGAGACCTACAAGTGTCTCGGATAAAATTTTCTTGATTTTTTCTAGCACAGTAACAATGTTCTTAGAACTTTTTACCATCATCTTAGCTTTAGAGATGGTCGTTTCTTCATGTACATCATCGAACATATCTTCCTGATCTTCCACCCTTTTTGTATGCGTAAGATGAGATCTATACATTACCCATAACGCCAAAATTATGGAGATAGCAATGGCAATCATGCCGCCATAGTAAAATATAATTGCTAGCACAAATGCCACTGTAAATGCAGATAGTGCCGTTGCAAACCAACCGCCAATAATGGATAGTACGCCGGTTATCCTATAAACAGCACTTTCTCTGCCCCAAGCACCATCAGCCAGTGAGGTACCCATCGCCACCATAAATGTGACATAGGTTGTAGACAATGGCAACTTAAAGGAAGTACCAATTGCAATTAATATACTAGCCACCACTAATGTAACAGCTGCCCTTAACAAATCAAAAGCGGCAGCTTCTTTTCCCAATCCTTTTTGCGTTTTTGTAAATGCTGTCTCATCAAATTGCTTTTCAATTTTAGCAATGAGGCTGTCAGGCAAAATAGCATTGATTTTATAAGATAACCTAGTAAAGCCCCTTACAATTGCTCGAGACGCCATAGATGAAGAAAACCTTTCGTATCCATCATCCTGACGACCAAGGTCAAGCGAAGTTTTCATAACAGATTTGGCTTTCTTTGAGAGGAATAACGTTAATACCATGATTAGACCAGCTAATAACAAAAACATAATCGGCGTTTTTACCTTGCCAGCAAGACTAGACATTAAAAGACCATCTGGATCCACGCTCGTATCAGCCATATAGGTTTGAAAAGACTCATACCCTGCCAGTGGTACGCCAATAAAATTCACCAAATCATTACCCGAAAATGCCATGGCAAGTGCAAATGTACCCATCAAGACGATAAATTTCATCACATTGAATTTTGTTAGCAACAAAATAACCTGAAGAATAATAAACCAAGCCACAAAGCTGATACCAATAATTTGAAGCGTATTGCCTTTGATGTAATCTTTGATGTCGCTAGACATAAATGTAGCGGTCTTGGCGCCTTTGATTAGTATATAATAGGTAATAGCGGTGATTGCCATGGCGCCCCAAAGCGCCCCATATCTTTTAAGTCTTGATTTATAGTCAAACGAAAATAGTAAGCGACTCAAAAATTGAACAATCATTCCTGAACTAAATGCAACGACAACAGATAATAAAATACCAGAAATTATGGCTAATGCCTTTCCTGAATTGATGTATTCATTCATTGGCAAGGCATTGGGGTCATTACTAATTTTCAATATAGAAATGGCAACAGCAGCTCCTAACAGCTCAAAAACAATAGAAACAGTGGTAGAGGTTGGTAATCCTAGCGAATTAAATGTGTCTAGTAATATAACGTCAGTAATCATTACCGCAAGGAAAATGATCATAATTTCAGAAAAATAGAACTGTTGTGGATGAAAAATCCCTTTTCGTGCCACTTCCATCATGCCACCGGAAAAAGCAGCGCCTACAAAGACGCCAAGCGCAGCGATGGCAATTATAGTCCTAAAAGAAGCTGCTTTTGAACCAAAGGCAGAATTTAGAAAATTGACAGCATCATTACTAACGCCTACTATTAAATCAGATATGGCTAATAAAAAAAGGACGACAATTAGAACTAAATAAAACGTTTCCATCTTTAGAATTTTATAGTTAGTGATTATGGGTGCAAACTAAATAATAATTTAGTCAACCGCAAAACTCATAACATGATGTTAACAATTAATTAATATTGGAATTCAGAAGCCTACCTTCCAAAGATGAAAGTTAGCCAAATAGTACGCTTGAAAGTATCATTACTTTTGCTCTGAGAGATTGTTAAACCGGGCAATTCTCCCATCACCCCCAGCGGCGAACCCAACTTTCCCGTTTTTTGAAAAGCTAACCACGTGATAGCCAGTAGTATCTACTTTTTGCCATGCCAACCCGCTATTATGTGAAATATCTGTTCCTGAGGTGCCTACTGCTATTAACTTAGTGCCATTTATATAAGTGATACAGGATTTGTAGCCATAAGGATTTCGTGCCATTAGCCTCCAGGTTGTTCCGCCATCAGTTGTGGTGGCTATATTATTGCTGCTTAATGTATCATTTGCGAAATCACCACCAATAGCTATTCCATTGGAGGCATCCTTAAAAGCCAATGAAAAAATTCCTGTAGAGGGTTTCCCGTGAGCAATTGGAGTAGCACTTACCTTCCAAGATTTTCCGCGGTCTGTAGACCTGAATACTCTTGCGGCTTTTCCGCCAGTGCCTATCCAAACATTTTTGTTCCCCTGTACTGTTAAGCAGGTGCCACTCGCGGCAAATCCAGCCTCACCATCCACTACGGAAGGAATATTTTCTTTCGGAACTTCTTGCCATGTTTCTCCACCATCTGCTGTCGTAATAATAAAAAGATGTCCATTAATTGGGTCACTAAATGCAATCCCGTGTTTTTTGTCCCAAAAATCCATGGCATCGAAAAAAACTCCTTCTTGATTGCTTGCATAAACCTCATTCCAACTTTCTCCGCCATTTATAGTTTTATAAATTTTGGCGGGCAGCCCTGCACTGATTACAAAAGCAAGATTTTGATTGAATGCGTGTACATCTCTGAATTGCAGTGAGTCAGTATTTGGTATTGGTTTTCGTTCCCAGGTTTTTCCTGCATCTGTTGTTCTCAAAACAACACCATTACTACCACTAACCCAGACAATATTTTCATTGACAGCATGCAATCCGCGAAAACTTGCAGTTTCTCCAGCGTTTAAGGGTATCCAAATATTCGAAGTTCGGGCAGTGGAGATATTCGAGGGTTGAATTTTTGGTGTGCAGTATAGTAAGCTACAAATAATAAAAGAAAGAATTGAGATTGATTTCATAGCAGTAAAATTATGGTTTTCCCACAATTACTTTGCATTTTTTTATGAAAGAACAGAGAATCTTTTTACATTTCAGATTCGCTTAAAAAAACATGGAAGTATTAACCTCAAAACCGTTTAAATTAGTTTACTCCCTCTTCGAGCATGAGGTGCTTGGCTATTTGTTCGAATCTTTTGTGATTCAACTCAACGATAAAGGGAACTTGACTTTTACACACCAAAATATTTCCGCCAAAAATGCGACGGAATTTTCAAAGGAGTTGGATGAGACGGATTACGAATTAATCAAGCTGATGGATTCCATGCAGCAAGATGCGGTGATTAAACATTTCTCTGAAAAAAGAATAAAACCAGCCGTTTTTTTTGATAAAATATTTAACAAAGAAAAAGGAGACAAAACGCTACAGCATGAAATAAATGTTTACTTAGAAAAAAGAAGGGCAAAGATTTTGCACCTACTCCAAGGTAAAAATTTATATGAGATGAGCCGTGATGGCGAACCTGCAGGCACAAAAATTGAAGTGTTGGAGAAGGAAGCAACAATTTTATTTCACTTTAGAAGGAACGAAGAAAATACCCATTATTTTCCAACGATTAAATATGAAGATGAGAAAATAGATTTTCAATACCAGGGAGCGTATGTAGTTTGCGCCAACCCAGGCTGGATGGTAGTCAACAATAAACTCTACCATTTTGAAGGAGCGGTAGATGGAAAAAAACTCATCCCATTTCTCAATAAAAAATTTATACTAATTCCTAAAAAAGTAGAGGAAACGTATTACAGAAAATTTGTAGCGCCGTTAGTGGCGTCTTTCGATGTCTATGCCAAGGGGTTTGAAATAGTGACCGAAAGTTCTGAACCCGTACCAGTGCTGACCTTTTCGGAGCTGATGATGGCAAGTGGTCGTACATTAAATCTGTTTTCCCAATCAGAGGATATTGCCATTGCCGATGAAAATCAAGATAAAATTGCCTTTAAACTAGCGTTTGTTTACAACGACTACAGGTTTAGGTCGGATCAGTTAACACCGGTAACCGTAAAGCTAGAAAAACTGGGAGATAATTATACGTTCCATCGAGTACGAAGAAAAATTGCAAGGGAAAAGTATTTTATTGATGCCTTAGAAGAGCAGGGCATGCTTATAAAAAACGGAACCTTTACACAGACCAAAGGAGAAGCGTTTAGCTGGATGACTGAACACAAAGAATGGCTAAAAAAGGAAGGATTTCTTTTAAAACAAGCCGTCGCCCAAACCAAAAGGTATTTTTTAGGAGCTTCTGAAATCAAAATAGAGGTCAAAGAAAACATTGACTGGTTTGATATTTATGCCATTGTAAAATTTGGTGATTTTGAAATTCCGTTTATTGAACTGAGAAAGAAGATAATTAATAAGCAGCAAGAAATTATATTACCTAACGGCGAAGTGGCGGTGATTCCTGAAGCATGGTTTACTGAATATTCAGAGCTATTTGCTTTTATGGAAGAGGGCGAAAGCAACAATGAAAGTTTGACACTGCGAAAACATCACTTGGCATTGGTGCAAGACTTGGAAAGCGGTAAGCTTGCTAAAGTTACCATGGATAGAAAGCTTGAGAGGCTCCGAGACTTTGAGAAAATCGATGATTACCCAATGCCAATAAAATTTAAAGGTGCGCTGAGACCTTATCAAAAGGCTGGCTATAATTGGTTGCAATTTCTGAATGAATTCAACTTTGGTGGGTGCCTTGCCGATGATATGGGGTTAGGAAAAACAGTACAAACATTGGCGATGCTACAAGCCGAAAAAGAAAAAGGAGGTGCCAATGCATCGCTATTGATTATGCCTACTTCGCTGATATACAACTGGGAAATGGAAGCAAAAAAGTTTACGCCAAATCTCAAAATATTTGTGTATACAGGAACAAATAGGGTGAAGGATGTGAGCCAATTTGCAAAGTATGATCTTGTATTGACATCATATGGCATTTCACGGATTGACATAGAATTGTTGGAAGAATATTATTTCAACTACATAATTTTGGATGAGTCGCAAGCAATTAAAAATCCGACATCCAATATTGCGAAATCTGTAAAAAGGCTAAAATCAAAGCATAAACTTATATTGACAGGCACGCCGCTTGAAAACAGTACCCTTGACCTTTGGTCGCAAATAACATTTATCAACCCTGGCTTGTTAGGAAACCAATCTTTTTTCAAAAAAGAGTTTTTGATTCCGATTGAAAAAAAACACGATCAAAATAAGACTGGGAAACTTAATGCCATCATTAAGCCATTTGTGTTACGAAGGCATAAATCACAGGTAGCAAAGGATTTGCCTGCAAAAGTTGAGAACGTGCGTTACTGTGAAATGACCACCATGCAGAAGGAGGTTTATGAAGAGACCAAGGCAATGTTTAGGAACCAGATTCTAGAGCAGATTGAAACCCATGGCGTTAATAAATCGCAGTTTCTTTTATTACAGGGACTGACAAAGCTACGACAGATAGCAAACCATCCCTTGATGATAGACCCTGACTATAAAGGAGATTCTGGGAAACTTGAGGATAGTACCAATATGTTACTCAATGCAATTTATGAGGGGCATAAAGTTTTGATTTTTAGCCAATTTGTCAAGCAACTTTCCATTTACCGTACTTTTTTGGATGGGCACAATATTGATTATGCCTACCTTGACGGAAGCACCAAAGACAGGATGGCGCAAGTTGAGCGATTTCAGAATGAAAAGGAACTCAAGGTGTTTCTAATTTCACTAAAGGCAGGAGGATTGGGATTAAATCTCACAGCAGCGGACTATGTATTTTTGTTGGATCCCTGGTGGAATCCAGCGGTAGAAGCGCAAGCAGTGGATAGGGCACATCGGATTGGACAGAAAAATACAGTCTTTACCTATAAGTTTATTTCTAAAGACACTGTCGAAGAAAAAATATTGTTGCTACAAGAAAAGAAAATAAAATTAGCCAGTGAGCTTATTTCTACTGAAAAAAGCTTCGTTAAAAATTTATCGAAAAATGATATTGCTTCGTTGTTTGATTAGCCCACCTGTGGGAATTGGTTTTTTTGCTGGTATAACTATAGTGCTAATATTTAATGAGTTACAACGAAAACTGATTTAGCTATTGCAGAATTAG
>CAYRIF010000105.1:0-11448 GCA_964424205.1 uncultured Roseivirgaceae bacterium
TTTTATTGAAAATTTTATGGATGGATATTTCCATGTTATACGATACTTCTGGTTTTAGTGCTGGATTAGGTACTATCACATCATCATTAGCACCGCCAAAAACTTTGCCTACATCATCAATATTTGGTGCTCTGAATCCTGTAGAAGCCACAAAATTAAGTTGCCAGGTATCTTTCGGCTTAAAAACCAACCCTACACTACCATTGACTGCCCCGTTTTTGATGGATAATTTTTCGAAATCAAAATCTAATTCATCACTATCTTTTAGTTTGGCAGATAGGTTTACCTGACTAAAGCGGATGCCTGAGTTAAGAATCCATTTTTCGTTGAATTTCAGTTTATGACTTAAGTATGCAGCAAAACTTGAATAATCACTTCCGCCACTTGGGTAGCGAGTACTGAGAGTGGAGATTGTGCCATTGTTAATATTTTCTTTCAAAGCACTAGAAACTACTTCGTTATACAGGAATTCTAATCCGTAGAATAAGTGATTTTTTTTGTCAATTTCTTTGTCAAAGTCAGCATTGAAAGCATATGTTTTTACATGTTCGATCCGCTGTTTTAAATCAACAGCTTTGAATTTCCTACTGTTTCTGCTTTCTTCAATGTTTTGGTAGGCAAGTATCAATCTCCCTTGATCATAGAAGTCGGTCTTGCCATATGTGGTAGCTTTTAATGAGGTTAAAAGCCACTTTTGAGGACCATAATACCATTCTGCACTTGTTGGCTTACCATCCTGTAATTGTATGAGTCTATCATACCTTGGAATTTCTGATGTGCCGCTGTAATTTAGGGTATAGGTTAAATCCCACTCATTTGAAACGCTGTATTTAAATTTTTGAAGCATGTTTAACTGTGAATAACCTGAGGGGGTTTGGCGGTTTACCTCTTTGTTGGCAATTATTTTATCTTCACCATTTATTCTTTCCACATAGAACATTCGTTTGCCAAAATCTGGGAACTTTGAAGTTCTATTGCTACCAGTTTTTAAGTCAGAAAAATTACTATAACTGATGCTCGTTAGTGAACTCAATTTTTTGTTAGCCAAATTAACATCAAAATGCCTGGTTTTTTCTTTGTTGGCAGAGGAGATGCGACTAAAAATACTTCCTGTAACCATCACTTTTTCATTATTGGAAAAGGCAGGTGTTTTGGAATGAAAATCTATAACGCCGCCTAATGCATCACTGCCATAAATCACAGAACTGGGACCAAAAATCACTTCTGCACTTTCTTGAATGTTTGGGTCTATGCTAATGATATTATGAAGGTTACCGCTCCTAAAAATGGCATTATTCATTCTGATGCCATCCACAATAATTAGTATAGCATTAGCGGAGAACCCACGAATCATTGGGCTGCCACCTCCTAACTGGCTCTTTTGTACAAATACTTGCCCTGAACTTTCGAGTAAATCTGCTGAGGTTTGAGGGTTTTCAAAAGAAATGTTTTTCCCTGAAATAGCGGCTATTTTATTGGGTATTTCACTTTTGTCCTCTTCCCATTTATTGGCAGAAATGACTACCTCTTCTATCTTGATTACCTTTTCTACTAATCCTATGATCAGACCATTGTGAATATTTTGTACAGATATTATTTCTCTTTGATACGATGGGTGTTGAAAATTTATTTTTTGATAAGGTTTGAAGTTTGATATGTCGGCATAGCCATTTTGATTGGTTAATATGGCGTTGTTTTTGGTGTAGACATTGACGTGCGGTATGGGCATGCGACTGTTTTCATCAACCACCCTCAATTGCTGGGAAATTGCTGAATGAGAAAGCATACTCAGCAGCCCGAGTGATACAATATACCGAAAGGATTTCTTCCCCACCATTCTTTTTTACTTTACGCGCATTTTGCAGTTTGCAAAAATAGTATTTTACTTATCAAGTTTATCAGGAATAAGAAAAATAACGAAATTCGTGCCTGGTTGTTGGAGGGATCTCCTGTTATTGTAAGGTGGAAAAAAAACGTTAATGGAATCAGTATTTTTGCTATTCACCCTGAATATTGCGTAGTTATACCTTTCATTTTGTACAATTCACCGATTAATTTACATTTTATTTAGAAATATCTAATGGGAATACTACCAAATAGGTTATTTTTACGTCTTGTGTATTAGAATCGTGAAACAAACAGAAAAATATTACATCAATATAATATTGTTTTATGATGTGATGTCTATGAGTAAAAAAGGCATTTAATTAATCTAATATACTGATAATAAGATGTTTAACTTCATATATTGAGATTGAGATGTTAAAATATAGTAGTGAAAATAATAATTGTTTTATTAAAACATTACATAGTTTTTTGTAATGAATTATATTTGTGGTGCTATTTTATTCAGAAATATTATTTGCCTCGTTGAAAAAGACTGGAACGATAATTGTCTGTTAACAGAAATAGGTTTTAAATAAAATTTTAAAAATATCTAGAGACGAATGAAAAAAATTATTCTTACACTAACCACTGTATTTTTTACGCTTTTTATAAGTGCACAGAACATAGAAAATATAAGGCAAGAAATTGTGGGTAACCAAATTAATATTACCTATGATTTAGTTTCTACTGTTGAAGGGCAGACCTTTGAAATCATTCTCTTTTGTACAGTAGCTGGTAACTCTTATAAACATCGCTTATATTTTGCTAAAGGTGATATTGGTAAGAATATTACTGTTGGCAAAGAGAAGAATATTGTTTGGAGCAATGAAGAAGAATTGAGTACTTACGAATTGGAGGATTTATCTTTTTCTCTTGAGTCTGAGATTTTTAACTCCGCATTATTTTTTACCCACCCGAAGGAGAATGCAATATTTAAAAGAGGGAAAATACAGAAAATACAATGGATGGGTGGGGAGGCTAATGAAGATTTAGTGTTGGAACTATACCGATATGATGTTAGGAAAAATGTTGTTGCCAATACTTCAAACAAAGGAAACGTGCTGTGGTCCATACCTACAAGGATTACGCCAGGAGCGGATTATCAGTTGAAAATGCACCCGGTAAGCCAGCCTAACCAATCTGTTTTAAGTAAAAAATTTAGAATAAGAAGAAAGATTCCAACAGGATTAAAAATTTTGGGAGGTGCTTTGGTGACTTCAACCATTGGCTATTTTATATTAAAAAAGAGTAATGTTTTACCTGGTGCGCCAGCTCCTCCAAATTAAAATTAGAATAATGAAAAGAATTATTACTACAATTTTATTTTTACTCTGGTTTATTGCAGGCTTTGCGGCACAAATAAAAATAATGCCATTAGGCAATTCTATCACTTATGGCAATAATATCGGAGACCTTACTGTACCGCGCCCATTAGCAGACAGGATTGCCTATAGAAAAGACTTGTATAACCTGCTCAGCCTAGGAGGGTATTCATTTGACTTTGTAGGTAGTGAAACATCTGGTGCTCCTACAGTAGCGGATGGCGATAATGCAGGGTTTCCTGGAATTACAGCTTCTCAATTGGAGAGTTTGCTTAATACTGGTGTATTGGATCAGACGCCCTCTTCGCCTAGTGGTCTAGCAGGACATAGTAATGGTGATATAATTACTGCAGGATTTTATTTGGATGCTTTTTCCCCGGATGCAATACTGCTGCATATTGGCACAAATGATGTGGCAACAACGACTTCGACGCAGATTGCAGATATTTTGGATGAGGTGGATGCGTATGAAACGAGGGCGGGGAAAACGGTTCCTGTTTTTTTAGCGTTGATTATAAAAAACGATCCGAATGATCCTGCCACACAAACTTTAAATGCGGCGGTACAAACCATGGCTAATGCAAGGGCTCTTGGCGGAGATGAAATTGTTGTAGTGGACATGGAAAATGGCGCAGGAATAAATTACGCCACAGAAATGATTGACCAATACCATCCAAACCCGACAGGCTATTCTAAAATGGCAGACTTGTGGTATTCTGAATTTTCAGCCTATTTTCTGGCACCGACTATCACTTCCTTACCTATTACGACTGCTACAGTCGGAGATACCTATACCTATGATGTACAGGCAACGGGATCTACTTTGCCGTTAACATTTTCTTTTAACACTTCTTCTGTCGCACCACCTGTCGGAATGAGCATCGATTCAGGAACAGGTGTTATAACATGGACACCCGCTGAACTCCAGGTGGGGGCACATGCTGTTGAGGTAAAAGTCGAGGATGGATCTGGTTCTTATACGCAATCCTTTACGATTACTGTTGGCATAGATAACGCACCACCTATTTTTACCAAAGGAGCAGATCAAAACGTGGACGAAGATGCTGGGGCACAAACAATTACTAATTGGGCGACAGGAATAGATGATGGAGATCCTGAATTGACACAAACAGTGACTTTCAATGTGGTCAGTAATACCAATGCCGGTTTATTTGCTGCTCAGCCGGCTATAAGCAGTACAGGAACGCTTACTTATACACCTGTTGCAAATGAAAATGGAAGCGCTACCATTGAAATTGAATTGAATGATGGGTTAATATCTTCTGCTACTCAAACTTTTACTATTACAGTTAATGCAGTAAATGATGTACCTACTTTTACAAAAGGTGCAAACCAAACCAAAGACGAAGATGTAGGAGCTCAAACAGTAGTGGGTTGGGTGACAGCCATGGACGATGGAGATCCAGATGTGACTCAAGCATTGAGTTTTGATATAGTGAGTAATAGCAATGCGGCATTATTTTCAACAGCACCCGCAATATCTAGCATTGGTACACTGACCTATACACCTGCCTTGAATGCATTTGGTAGTGCAACAATTAATGTCACCATTAGTGATAATGGTAGTGGGGTAAGCCCAAATCAAAATACGAGTGCGCCACAGTCTTTTACCATCACTATAAATGCAGTTAATGATGCGCCTACGGTTACAACTTCCGCTGGCAATACCAATTTTATTGAAGGAGCAGGAGCTGTAGCAGTAGATAATTCAATTGTTGTTCAGGATGTGGATGATATCAACCTGACATCTGCAACTGTTACCATATCAAATAATTTTGTTGCTGCGGAGGATGTGTTAAATTTTAACAATTTAGGTACTGGGATTACTGGGTCTTATGCTGCAGGCGTTTTGTCACTGTCTGGAAATAAATCAATAAACAATTATCAAAATGTGCTTAGAACGGTTACTTATAATAACACCAGTGCTACGCCTAACACCAATAATCGCACCATCACTTTTAAAGTAAATGATGGGGATGTTCATAGCAATATTGCCAGTAAAATTGTATTGATTAATGATGTAAATACAGCCCCACAGTTAACAAATGGTGGCATTAATAATGTTACTGTAAATGAAGATGCTCCTAACAAAACTATCAATCTCTTTGATTCATTTGAGGACGTAGAAGATGCTGACGCAGACATGATTTATACGGTGGAGACAATTACGAATCCCGCATTATTTTCTGCAACTTCTGTCAATGCAACTAATGGAAATCTGGTCTTGGATTTTGCACTGAATAAATTCGGAACAAGCAACATTACAGTTCGGTGTAAAGATACAGGAGGTCTTTTCATAGAGTCTACTTTTTTAGTCACTGTCAATGCGGTCAATGATACGCCAACAACTTCGGGAATATCAAATGTCTCAGTAATCGAAGATGCTCCAAATAGTAGTATTAGTCTTTTTCCATCATTTGCGGATGTTGAAGATACAGATGCAAATTTGGTATATGTAGTTCAGTCAAATACTAATAGTTCATTGTTTACCACAACAACTATTAATGCTACCACAGGGGTGTTGACACTAAACTACGCCCCTGACAAAAACGGAGTGGCAACGATTGTAATTAAAGCGACCGATACGGGCGGTAAGCTAATAACCACTTCGTTTACTGTAACCATTAGTGCTATTAATGATGAGCCTACATTAAATAATATTTCAAACCCAGCTGCCATTAATGAAGAGAGTACCCAAAAGACAATAAACCTAACGGGTATAACTGCGGGACCAAATGAAACGCAAACTTTAGCTGTGACAGCAACTAGCAGTGACCCTGCACTATTAGAGATTATCTCAGTCAATTATACAAGTCCTCAATCTACAGGATCTATCATATATAAGCCAAAGCCCAATGCTTTTGGAACAGCAATTGTTACGGTTGTTGTTACTGATAATGGTGCTGGTGTTTTGCCAAATGATAATAAAATCACTAAATCATTTTCGGTGACTGTAAATCCTATTAATGATGCTCCTGAAATAGATCCTTTACTTTCTGAATTAACAATTTTTGTTAATGCGGGACAACAATGTGTAGATTTGACAGGCATAAGTTCTGGACCATTAGAAAGTGATAATATTATTATTTCTGCATCGTCAAGCAATCCAGCACTAATTCCAAACAATGCTTCTGCTCTAAAGGTGATTTACACTTCTCCAAATGCAACAGGGCAGCTTTGTTTTACTCCAGCTGCTGGTCAGACGGGGCAATCTACTATTACCTTAACGGTAATTGATACAGGCACTCCTGCCAAATCTGTGGTGAAGACTTTCAATGTAATTGTGAAATCTGTGAATGCGGAACCGACAATGGATGCCATCGCTGATCAAATAATTGATGAAGATGAGGTGGCTAGTGTGACAATTACTGGAATTTCAGCAGGGGTTGCGGAATCGCAAGTATTAACTTTTGCTTTGTTTTCTGATAACAAAGCAATTCTTGACGAAAATGATACAAGTCTGACATTGGATTATACCCAAGGAGATGCTACAGCTGTTTTAAATTTTGCTCCGAAGAAGGATATGTCTGGTGTAATTAACATTACTGTGACGCTTACTGATGATGGTCCGGGAACGCCGCCACATGATAATGAAATCATTAGCGTATTTCAGCTAACAGTTAACGCAGTCAATGATGTTCCTACTTTGGATGAAATTGCAGACCAAGGTATTTTTGCGGTGAATGAAATACCACCTTCCGTGATGTTGACAGGTATATCGGACGGTGCTGCGAATGAAACGCAAAACCTTACTATATCGGCTTCTTCTGATAATCAGTCTTTGGTTACCGATGCAAGTTTAAGTATTAGCTATACCGCTGGATCAACCATGGGAACATTATCTTATACACTAGTGTCTGGTGCTGAAGGAGAGGCAAATATAACCGTAACGGTAATGGATGATGGTGCCTCTGGGACTCCGAATATAAATTCCTTTTCACGGACATTTAAAGTAACGGCATCAAAGAATCCAGATTTGGTAATTACAGCCATACAACTTAGCAATAATGACGTAAGCAGAGGACAAAATATTAAGGTGACAAGTACTGTTAAGAATGAAGGGAACTCAACAGCTGACAATGTGATTTTAAGTTACTTCTTCTCTGCCAATGATACATTTGAGAATGGATTGGATGATTTGCTGGGAACCAAAGAAATTGGCTCAGTGAATGCAGGTGCAGAGGATGATTGGGTGAGCGATGCATTGAAAATACCTGCGTCAATACTGCCATCGACATATTACGTCATTGTGATTGTTGATAAAAGTGATAATATTGTGGAACTGGATGAAACAAATAATAGTTTTTTCAAACCAATAACAGTTAACAATAATCAACCACCACAAATTAATTTTGTTAGTGGTAATCCTACTGTACTTGGAGGAGATGATGCTTCTCTTACGTTCATTGTAGAAGCCTCTGATGACACTGCTTTGCCAGGCAATCCAGTAAAACTATTCTATCGAGGGATTTCTTCTATGACTGATTTTATTGAAGAAACGGCAGAAGTAGGAGATAAGATTAATGAATATAAGTATAAATTAGATAGAAGTTTTATTACCAAAGATTCTATAGGGATAGAGTATAGGTTTGAAGTGAAAGATGCGACAGGTTCAACATTCTCAACAAATTTAGCGCACGTTAACATTAAGTATAAGGATCGAAGAATAAAGTTTAAGTTAAACTACGGTAAAGAAAAGAGCGATTATCAAATGGTTTCTGTTCCGCTTAATTTAGACAAAGCAGGTATTGTACATGTATTTGAGGATAATTTTGGAGGTTATAACACTGAAAACTGGAGAATGTTTGGTTATAATAATACTGGTACTGATAAAGGTTATAAGGAGTACAAAGATGGGCTAACAAATATTACACCTGGAAAGGCGTATTGGTTGATTGTAAGAGATGAGCCGGGAGAGGACAAGAAAATCATTGATGTTGGCGAAGGTATTACTGTGACGGCAACAAAAGAAAATCCTTTCCAAATAACATTAAACACAGGTTGGAATCAGATAGGAAATCCCTATAATTTCAATATTTCTTGGCAGGATGTCTTAGATTTTAATGAAAACCTAGATGAAGTTGTGATTAGTAAAACCCTTAAACGCTACACAAGCAATGCTAATAAAAGTGGGTATGAGGATTTAGACGTATTGCCGAGACTATCTGGTGCTTTTGTGCATGTGGATAAAAATATTACACTTAAAATTCCGGTCATCAGAAATGCCACGGTTGCTAATGGTCGTTCTGGCAGCGGAGGAGGAGATAATTCATTAGAAAGTGATAATTGGCAAGTGAACATTGATTTGTTTTCTGGAAATACTTATAGTAAAATCAATGGTTTCGGTATGCATGTGGATGCAGGTGATGGCAGAGATGGCTATGACAGTCCAGCACTACCTGCTAGTAACTTTACTGGTGATTTATCTCTAAAATTTAATCATTCTGAAACTGAGAACATATTTTACAACCGTGATATCGTAGCTATACAAGATAGCTATATATGGGAATTTGACTTAGCAGCTAACGTAGAAGGAGAAAATGTGGAACTAAAATGGCGTGATTTGCAGCATGCATTTCCTGATAAAAATTTGATGTTGTATGATGAAAGTATTGAAGAGGTAGTTGACATGAAGGTTGCTTCAAGTTACAGGATAAGTAGGAGTAATGTTAGTAAGTTTAAGGTTTACTATGGAGACGATGCATTTATCAAGGAACATTTGAAACCTGCTAGGGTTTTTCTAGGACAAAGTTTTCCAAATCCTTTTACGTATGAGACAACCATTCCGTTTTCACTAACTGATGCCAATCAAAACTATGAAATTGAAATTAATATTTTCAATTTGGCAGGGCAGCAAATAAAACGAATAGCAAAACGTGATTATGCGCCTGGATTTCATGAGATTGTTTGGAATGGAAGGGATGAAAGAAATAGCAGAATTTCTTCTGGAATTTATATTTATAAAATGACGGTTAGGTCAGGTAACTTTTCCAAAAAGCTTTTCGGAAGAGTTGTTCTTCAGTAAACATCGGTAATATCAAAAAAAGAGCGCTAAGAAATATATTTCTTAGCGCTATTTTTTTATCTAAATGACATACTGTATTCTAATTTTTTAAACTATATTTATGCTTTGGTGATTGCTTTTACTTAAAGTTTTTGCCTGATAGATTTATAAGGGTTCTATCAATTTTTAGTAAAAGCAGCAAATGAATATTCAAGATTTTAAATTAATTTTTGATCAATACTATGAAAGTATCAAACGCTTTTTGTATTATAAAGTCGGAGATATTGCAGTAGCCGAAGATATTGCGCAAGAGGTTTTTCTAAAAGCATGGGAGAAGAGAGAAAGTGTTAAATTGGAAACAGTAAAAAGTTTTCTTTATACGATTGCAGGAAATTTGGCAATAAACCATTTGAAGCACAGAAATATTGTTTTCAATTTTGTAAAAAATGACAGCGGACAGAAAGTCACTAATTCTCCTGAATTTGAATTGGAGATGAAGGAGTTTAAACAAAAATTAGAAAATACATTGGCGGAAATGCCTGAAAATAGTAGAATAGTTTTTTTAATGAATAGAATTGAAAAACTAAAGTATAGTGAAATTGCTGACCGCTTAGGACTAAGTGTGAAGGCAATTGAAAAACGGATGAGTATTGCACTGAAATATCTAAAAGAGAAGCTCGATCATTCGATATAATAATCTAACATAGTGCTTATGAGGACTGAAGATGAATTTTTGAAACGATTGCTGAATGGAGAAATCTCCATGTCAGAAGAAAATGGTTTTTTTAATAAGGAAGGTAAATATGATGAGGTAAGTGATGCTTTGAAAATGTCCTCAGAATTTTCTGTGCCAAGTATAAAAAGTAAAGAACAGGCCTGGACTGAATTAGAAGCTAAATTATATGATGAAGTACCTAAATTAGGGCGAAACAAAGTAATTTTTCATTATAGAAAGAAACGTTTTTCGGTAATGGCGGTGGCAGCCTCCGTGGCTTTATTAATTGGTATTTATTTTGTTTTTCTTCAAAAGAATGAAACAATATTTATAACAGGCAATGGAGAAACACGGGCGATTAAACTACCTGATAATTCTATTGCTACATTAAATGCTGATTCGAAAATTAGTTTTAATGCGGATGATTGGAATAATAATAGAATAATCCTGTTGAAAGGAGAAGCATTTTTTGAAGTAGAAAAAGGCAGTAAATTTAGTGTCGTTAATGATGATAAAGTTGTAGAAGTATTGGGAACAAGTTTTAATGTTAAATCAAGAAATAATCTATATCAAGTAGCCTGTTTTACTGGAAAGGTGGCTGTTAAATTAGCCGCAGAAACTGTTAGATTAGAGAAAGGCGAGGCTATAAATGTTATTAAAGAGGTGCTTTCTGAACCATTCACTTTCGAAAAGAAAAAGGTGAAAGGATGGGAAATTGGCAAGTTTTATTTTGATGAAGTACCATTGCAAGATGTATTTGACGAGTTTGAGCGGCAGTATAATGTGCAGCTTGATTATACTAATGATGTTGCCACAAGGATATATAGTGGGTATTTTTCAAATAAAAATATTAAAGATGCCTTGCAACTAATTTGTGATCCGATGCGTCTTAGTTACAAAGACCACGGTAATGGATTCATTACTGTAAAGTCGTATGCTGTTAAATGAAGATCGGAATCGTCATAATATTTATAGTATTGCTATTCCCTTTTTTAGGAATGGCGCAGCAAACACCACTTGTAATTAATGAAAATTTTCAAAACACGTCTTTAGTAAAGGTTGTTAAAAGACTCAAGCGACTTTATAAAGTTAAGTTTGCTTATGACCATAAATTGCTGGAAAATGTGACTGTGTCAAGGAATATTAAAAAATTACCCCTGAAAGAAGCATTAGATAGGATTTTTGAAGACACAAATTTTAAGTATAGAATAATTGATAATACCGTTCTGATTATCCCTGTTGTAAATGGAATTTCAAAAAAGACCAATACAAAGTATGCCATCAAAGGAATTGTGACCGATGAAGAAACGGGGGAGACACTTCCCTTTGCAGTATTGAATTTATATGGGTCTAGTAGGGGTGCAGTATCGAATGTTGATGGCTTTTTCACCTTATTGGAAATACCTAGCAATTTGACAACATTAGTGGTTAGTTACCTGGGATATTACAAAAAAATAATTAAAATTGAGACTGATAAGTCAAATAAATTCTTAAGAATC
>CAYRIF010000106.1:0-11445 GCA_964424205.1 uncultured Roseivirgaceae bacterium
CAAAATATGATAAGTTTTCTTTGTTAATATTTATTGTTTCAACTTGCATTATTCTTCTTTTTCTTGCTTGTGGCTAACAACTGTATAACCACACCTTTTCACACAAAAGGTGCGGTTATATGCTTTATATATCCAAATATAGTCAATTAATATGGCTTCAATCGCATTAAAGCTGTTTACACAATACAGGCATCAACTTTTCTTACTACGCATACAAACGGGTACAAGCGAATACAAGTAATACATAATCGACTATAAGCGGTTAGTACCCGACTCTCCTGCCCTGCCCTCCACTCCTTTGCAATATCACAATTGGTTAAGTACCACCAATACTTATTGTTAAACAAATCATATAAATAGTTAAAACTTTTAAATTTTAAAATCATGAACAAATTAAGAAACAGTGTACAGTTAATTGGCAGGTTGGGCATTGACCCTGAAGTGAAGAATCTAGACAGTGGTAAAACACTTACAAAATTTTCACTCGCCACCTCAGACTCCTACAAAAATAGTGTGGGTGAAAAAATAGAAGACACACAATGGCATAACATTGTGGCATGGGGTAAGGTCGCAGAGATTGCTGGCAAGTACCTCAAAAAAGGAAACGAAGTAGCCCTAGCAGGAAAGCTCATCCACCGCAGCTATGAAACTGCCGAAGGTGAGAAACGCTACATCACTGAAATCAATATGCAAGAAATGGTCATGCTGGGCAGCAAACCTGAATAGAAAGGCGCTAATGGGACTCCCACCTAACAGCAGGCAGGAGTCCCAGCACCTCTCAACTAATTCACCCATATAATTACCAAAGTACCAATTCTACTATTTTTCAATTAATTAATTGCGTTTCAATCGCCAAATTGCGACTAGTGATTTTACTATTATTGAGAGAACTATGCGATTTTTAAAATATATTGGTGTTTTTGGGCTTCTTTTCATGCTAGCAGTTCCTAGCTACGGACAAATGCGAAGTGGCGGAAAAAAACTTAAAAAGGTGACCTGCCCAATCGTAGAAGGCAATAAAAGAAATTATAGTTTAGGAGTACGTGTTGGTGATCCATATGGTATTACGGGCAAAGTATACTTCAAAAACCGTTGGGGAGTAGAAGTAATTCTTGGTAAAACATTTGCCGCACTGCACAACGTAGCCAATAAAGAAGCTTTTGATAAATTAGGCAATCTCAGTTATGATACGACCACCTACCTAGGGCATGAAGTAAAGCGCTCATATGTTGTCGCCATTAGGGCGGCCAAGCATTTCAGCATTGGTGGCTATACTGGACTGGACTGGTATGCCGCTGCCGGCGTGCAAGGCAGGTATTACCAATCTCATTATGTTTTTCAATATACAGAGGCGGCGCTCACCAATGTTACGAGCTATGATGACACCATCATCAGCGGTGGTCCCGACGTAGCCATAGGAATAGAATTTGTAGTTCCCTATCAACCACTTGGCATTTTTGCTGAAGTAGGTGCTTTTTCTGATGTGCTTAATGGTGACCTCGTTCCTAATTTCTTAGGCGGGCTGGGATTTCGCTATAACTTCAAATAGTTTTCTAACAGACATTAGTGATATGATAAGTTAGCAGAAAAAAAATTAAAAAGCATTCTCGTAATGCCACAAACCGCTTACTTTTGGACATTGTATTATAACACCAAACTTAATGTCTAAAAAAACAATTCTCATTACTTTTCTTGCCGTTGCCATTCTTGGCATCTGTAGTTACGCCTACCTTGGTGGTTTTCATGAGGTAAAAATTTCCAAAGTATCTATTGGCAGTTACAAAATTGCCGGAAAGCATTTCAAAGGAAAAGTCCAAAGTGATTCGTTAGGAAATATTTTTTTTGAAGCAAAAAAATACGTAGAAACCCATGATGCTGCCAAAAGCATTGCCATCCTATATTACAAAGGCGCCGACAATTCCATTGCGATAATTGATTGTTTTGTGGGCGCACTACTGCAATCAAATACTGAAAATCTGCCTGATGAATTTAAACTAAAGGAAATCCAAGTAAAGGAAGTACTCAGAGCAAGATTTGAAGGACATCGTTTGGTTACTCCTGATCCTAAGACTATGTACGAGAAAATCAAAACATATGCCAATGCAAATAATATTTCCCTACAAGAAATCTATATCGAAAAGTATTTTTCAGATGAGGGGATTGAGGTGGATTACTTCATTGTAGATTAGTCACCCACTACCACATCATCCCCTTGCAATTGTTTATCGTAAAGTGTTTTGTAAACACCCGCATGCGACAGCAATTCTTTATGCGTCCCTTGCTCGATTACCCGTCCTTCATCCAGCACCAATACTTGATCTGCCAGTTTTGCTGAAGACACGCGATGCGAAATAATAATCGACGTCTTGCCCTTCATAATACGACTCAGGTTATGCAAAATTGTATGCTCAGTCTTGGTATCCACTGCAGACAAGCAATCGTCCAAAATTAATATCTGCGGCTCACGTATCAATGCCCTAGCAATAGAAACCCGTTGCTTTTGACCACCAGAAAGTGTAACGCCTCGTTCACCCAAAACCGTTTCTAATCCATCCTTGAATTGCTCCACGGTACTTTCTAGGTCGGCATCTTTGGTTGCCTGAAGTATTTTTTCTTTGTTGATACCTTCTATTCCAAAAGCTATGTTTTCTTCAATGCTATCCGAAAACAAAAACACATCCTGCGGCACATAACCAATCTGCCCTCTAAGCGAAGTGAGGTTATAATCTTTAATATTCCGACTGTCAATTAGTATTTCGCCATCTGTCACATCATACATTCTTGAAATCAGATTAGCCATGGTGCTTTTCCCAGAACCAGTGGTGCCAATAATCGCAATCGACGCTCCTGCTGTCACTTCAAACGAAATATCATCCAGTGCCTTGATTCCTGTTTCCTCATATACCAAACTCACATTTTTGAATTCAATGCTACCATCAATGGCTGCCTCCAAGTTTTTTTCAGAAACAATATCATTTTTACTTTCCAGAAACTCATTGATTCTTTCTTGCGATGCCTCAGCGCGTTGTACAATACTTGTGACCCATCCCAAAGCAATTACCGGAAAAGATAGCATATTTACATACAAAATAAACTCCGCAATATTGCCATAGCTAATCGTACCATTAATGACCTCTAACCCACCAATATAAACTGTAATCACCGCACTCAACCCAATGAGTCCCATAATCAAGGGCATAAAAAATGCATTAACAAAGGCTAGTTTCAATGATTTGTCTTTATAAGCATTACTTTCTGACAAAAACTGAGCCGTTGAATTTGTTTCTCTCACAAAAGATTTTATCACCCGAATACCAGAAAATGCCTCTTGCACGAAGGTAGAAAGCCCCGAAAGGCTTCGTTGGATTTCTTCAGATCGCTTGTTAATAATACTACTCACATAATATATGCTGAAAGAGAGAAATGGCAATGGAATCAGTGCATACAATGTCAACCTCGTATTTACATAAAACATAATAGGCAGCACCATTACAAATATCATCACCAAATTAAGCCCATACATGATGGCAGGGCCCAAGTACATCCTCACCTTATTCACATCTTCCGAAATACGCGCCATCAAATCCCCAGTATTATTTTTCCGATAAAACCCCAGAGGTAATGATTGGTAATGATTATAAATTTCATTTTTCAGGTCAAATTCTATATGTCGGGAAGTAGCAATAATAGTTTGCCTGACCAAAAACAGGAAGAACCCCCGTAACAAACCAGTGACAAGTATCGCCAAAGCGCAAATGAGCAAAGTAATGACAAATGAACTTTCAAACATTCCCTGTAATTGAAAACCTTCCATCACTTTGTAAGTGGCGAGTTTAGATGAAATGGTGTCTATCGAATAGCGTACCAAAACTGCTGGCAAGATGGCAAAAGTATTGGAAATGATTATAAATACAACGCCCAAAAGCAGTCGATATTTATATTTGAACAGATATTTATTTAAATGTTTTAATGCCTTCACTAAATTCTAAAAACGGTTTGTAGTCTAAATAGTTTTGAAAATTTTTTGCTCAAAATTGAGACAATTGATTTATGACAAAACTGTACAAAAAAAAGATATTTTTAAGATACTTTTGCAATGTATCAAATACTCGTTTTTAAAAATAATATATTTTCCGAAAATGCCAGGTATTAATGTGTTGAAAAATACTGTGAAAAGCACAGTAATTAAAGAAATGGGTGAAATGGGTCATGAGCAAATTGTCTTCTGCTATGATAAACCCACAGGACTAAAAGCCATCATTGCCATTCATAATACTACTTTAGGACCAGCACTAGGTGGCACCCGGATTTGGAACTACGCTTCAGAAGAAGAAGCACTGCAAGATGCGCTTAGATTATCAAGAGGAATGACCTTCAAAAATGCGGTATCTGGATTAAATTTAGGTGGAGGGAAAGCAGTCATAATTGGTGATGCCAACAAAATAAAATCAGAAGCGTTTTTTAGACGATTTGGTCAGTTTATCGATAGCCTCGGGGGAAAATACATCACCGCAGAAGATGTCAATATGACTACCCAAGACATTGAAAATATTGCAAGAGAAACAAAGTATATCACCGGAATGCCCCAAGAAAAAGGAGGCAGTGGTGACCCTTCCCCTATAACAGCGTATGGCGTTTATATGGGCATGAAAGCGGCTGCAAAACATGCTTTTGGAAGCGACAGTTTAGCAGGAAAAAAAATTGCCATACAGGGCGTTGGTCATGTAGGCAGTGTACTTGTAGATTATTTGGCAAAAGAAAAGGCGAAGATATATATCACCGATATCTCCAGGGAAAAACTAAATACTATAGCACGAAAAACAAGGGCTGAAATTGTAAGTGAAGAAGAAATTTATACCTTGGACATTGACATTTATGCCCCCTGTGCGCTGGGCGCCACTATCAATGACGAAACCATCAATAAGTTAAGGTGCAAGGTGATTGCAGGTGCTGCTAATAATCAATTGGCAGATGAAAAAAAGCATGGAGAAATTCTCAAAGAAAAAGGAATTGTCTATGCGCCTGATTTTGTAATCAACGCCGGAGGTGTGACCAATTGTTATGCCGAATTTACTGGAAAAAACGATAGTGCAGGAGTTTATAGTCTCACAAAAAATATTTATGATACAACCTTAAATATTTTAAGAAAAGCAGAGGCAGAGGCTATTACACCGCATGAGGCAGCGCTGGGAATAGCATTAAAAAGAATTTCAGACGCAAGCAAGGTAAAAGAAAATTATTAATTAAATTATTGCCTAAAATTGGGCATTTTTGTAACACTCGTTCTTTAAAATAGTAGTAAATGTTAAACAGGAGAACCTTACGGATTAAAGCAGTTCAATCGTTCTATGCATATCAACAGTGTAAAAATGCTAACTACGAACTTGCGATGGATGACATCAAAGACATCTTTTCACCTGATCTCAATAGCATGGAAGTGCAAAATCTTGGGATATTGAAATGTAATAAAAGTGCGGCTTTAGTATTGTTTAAAGTAAAGTTTGGTGACTTAGCAGAAAAAAAACTGGCAACTGCCAAAGAAAACGTTGAAGCAGCTATCGCGCATGTTGCCGTAGCAAAGATTCGTCAGGAACGAAAGGATGCCGCCGCATTAAAAGCAAAAGAAGAAGGATTAGAAGAGAAAGAAGCTGAGGCCACAGAAGAAGCAACTGCTGAAGCAGAGGAGCAGGAAGTGGTAGCGGAAATAGAAGAAGAGATAGTGGTCGATGTTAGAGAAGCCGTTATCGCTAACTTTGAAAATATCCAATCTGTTGTTGAAGATGCTTTTGAAGCGTATCATAATAATAACAAGAAAGACTTCAATTTTATACAAAAAGAAATGCTCTCTGCTGCCGAAAAAATCAGCAATAGTTATGAAATGATCATGGCACTTTTGATTAAATTTAGTGATTTGGCAAGTGGTGCGTTTTCAAATAAGCTGGATAAGTATAAAAATACCAATCTCCACAAAAATCAAATTATCAACGCCTTAAAAAGCGAAGAGACTTTTGATGATTATAATTGGAATATGCACCGACAAGACATTGTCCTTTGGTATAAAACTGTGCTAATTAAAACTGAAGAACTCAAAGCATATGGTGCATTAACTGAACCAACCTTGGAAGAGGATAAAAAACTAATTGGCTTTATCGTAAAGAAAATTATTTTTAAAAATGAACTCATTCAATTGTTGTTAGAAGAAAAAGACATCAGGTGGCAAGAGAATAAGGACATTGTGAAAAGCATGGTGACAAGAACCCTAAAATCAATTGACAAGGTTGGTGGAAAATGGGAACTTGAGGTCAGCTTACTCTCCTATGATTGGGAAGAAGATAAGGAGTTTTTCAAAAACATATTTACACTTTCTGTCAAAAATGACGAAGATTATGAGCAGAAAATTGCTGAAAAAACTAAAAATTGGGATGTTAATAGACTGGCAATTATAGACAAGGCAATCTTGAAAATGGCACTCTGTGAAATGATTAATTTTCCAAGCATCCCAGTCAAAGTGTCTATAAATGAGTATATTGAGGTTTCAAAAAAATATAGTACGCCTAAAAGTAAGCAATTCATAAATGGCTTGCTAGATGTAATGGCAAGCGAACTCACCAAAAGTGGTGTCATCAAGAAAAGTGGAAGAGGTTTAATTGACAATAAATAAAATAATATGAGCAAATCAAGTAATTCATTCTTAGCATTCATATCCGGTGCCCTTAGTGGTGCATTATTGGGAATTCTATACGCACCAGACAAGGGTGTTAACACCCGTGAGCGATTGAGTTTCACTTTAGACAAGTACAAAAAACAATTAGAAGAACTAATTGACGACATCATCGATGGTAAAAATATTACCGCTTCCGATGCTAAAAACTATGGGAAACAAGTAGTAGATGAAACCAAAGAAAAAGCAGAAAAACTGCTAAGTGACGTAGATCAATTAATCGACCAAATAAGAGGCGAAGAAGCCGCTAACAACAATTAAAATATGAGCCAAAAAATAACACTGATACCAGGAGATGGTATTGGACCAGAAATCGTAAAATCAATCAAGGATGTTTTTGCAGCAGCAAATACGCCTATTACGTGGGAAGAAGAAAACGCAGGACAAACTACCTTCGATGAAAAAGGAGAGTTAATACCTCAATCACTCATCGAATCTATAGAAAAAAACAAGGTGGCTTTAAAAGGACCCATCACCACCCCTGTGGGCAAAGGTTTCAGCAGCGTGAACGTACAGCTTAGGCAGATGTTTGATTTATACCAAAACGTCCGACCGTGCTACAGTACAGAGGGTGTTAATTCAAGATTTGATAATGTTGATTTAATTTTGTTCAGAGAAAATACCGAAGGACTATACTCTGGATTGGAAATTTTTGATAAAAGACTTAGGATGGCAGATTCCATCGCCCGAGTTACCTATGATGGTAGTCTTAGAATTATTAAAGGCGCTTTCGAATATGCTAGAAATAATGGTAGAAAAAAAGTAACATTGGTTCACAAGGCCAATATTCTAAAACACTTAGGAAGAATATTTTTGGAGGCCGGTGCTGAAGCCGCTAAAGATTATCCTGACATTATAATGGATGATAAAATTATTGACAATATGTGTATGCAGCTGGTCATCAGACCTGAGCAATTTGACGTAATCGTAACCACCAATTTATTTGGTGATATTCTTTCTGATTTATGTGCTGGTCTTGTTGGTGGACTCGGTGTTGTTGCCGGTGCAAACATAGGAGATCACACTGCCATATTTGAAGCTGTTCATGGATCCGCTCCTGACATTGCTGGTCAAAACATCGCTAACCCGACGGCACTGTTACGGTCTGCAATTTTGATGCTCAGTCACTTAAGAATGAATGAATATGCACAAAGGATAACAGATGCCCTCAATAAGACACTAGCTGAAACAGCAAAGTGTACTGCCGATTTAGGGGGGCAATGTGGCACCAAAGAATTTACACAGAATATCATTGAAAATTTGAAATAAATAATAACATCTAGTAATTTTGTATTAAATAATAAATAAATAAGAAAATGAAAAAATTAGTTTATCTCGGAATGTTTTTATTTGCCGCAGTATCATCTTCATGTAGTGATGGCAAAAACGAAAAAAGAATTGCGGAATTGGAAGAGAAATTAGCGGCAATGGAAAATACAAATGTAACACCGACTATCAGCACACCCGTTACGAGTTCAGCAGCAAATGCTACGGTGGAAACGAAGCCTGAAGGACCTCTTCCAGTCATGAAGTTTACAGAGGATTTATATGATTTTGGTACCATTGAACAGGGTGATGTGGTAGAGCATACCTTTAGTTTTAAAAATACTGGAGAAGCTCCTTTAATTATCCAAAATGCCTCAGCTTCATGCGGTTGCACCATCCCAAGTTGGCCCAAAGATCCGGTAGCGGTAGGAGAAACAGCAGAAATAAAAGTTAAGTTTAATAGCCGAGGAAAATCAGGACAACAAAACAAACCTGTGAGCATCACCGCAAATACATTTCCAAAAGTTACCAAAGTAACCATCAAGGGAAATGTAAATAAAAAAGCAGAGGCTTTGCCTGATGGACCTGTAAAGCAATAATTTATACTTAAAAACTACCCTAAATATGTTAACTAATATTTTATTGCAGGCGGCTGCCTCACCTAGTCCACTTGCCACCCCATTGCTCATCGGTGGAATGATTTTGATCTTTTACTTTTTCATGATTCGGCCACAACAAAAAAAGCAGAAAGATCAGAAGAACTTTGCCAATGAACTAAAAAGAGGTGATAAAGTGGTTACTATTGGTGGCATGCATGGAAAAATAGCAGCAATAGAAGATAATTTATTAACTATTGAATTTGAAAAAGGTGTCAAAATCAAATTTGATAAAGCTTCTATTTCAGCTGAAAATAGCAAAATATATAGTGACAAATCTTAACCACATGTGATTGGATGCATTAAAAAAAATAGTCGCATGGTTTGAAAATATTGTCTCCGCAAAAGACAGTAAAAAATGGAAGGTAGTAGCACTTTGTATATTCGGTGCGACTACCTTTTGGTTTTTTAATGCGCTGAATAAAGATGATTATACGACGGTCATCAGATATCCCATCTCGCTAACGTATGAGAATCCACCTGATAGTTTGGTCATGGTGCAATCACCACCCGAAAAAATAGAACTAGATGTATCAGGTAGAGGTTGGGAGCTTTTCAGAAAGACCTTTGGTTTCAAAAATACGCCAGTACAAATAGCGCTTGAGTCACCAACTGGGATAAAATTTTTACTAGGCTCGTCCCTTCTATCAGATATTAAATCGCAGCTCACAGACATAAAAATTAATGAGGTGCTCACAGACAGCATTTTCTTTAGTATTGAGAAAAATATAAGCGCAAAAATTCCCGTACTTATCGATACTTCAGGTATTTCATTGGAAGAAAATTATTATTTGATTGGCGAAATTTCAGTAATTCCTGATTCCGTGGAAATTATGGGCCCTAGCAGCTGGATTGAAAATCACCTGCCTGAGAAGCTCGTCCTGCAAGTAAATGAAGATGATATAGATGCCAAGTACTCAGACATCGTTAATACTAATACTTTTGACAATGAATTGATTTCAACGCTACCAGATGGTGTAGAGGTGGATTTTGAAGTCAGTGAGTTTACAGAAAAAAGTATAGTCGTAAAATTAGCTAAAGCCCATTTTCCATCAAAAACAGACTTTCAATTCAGCGACACACTTATCACAGTGCGTTATTGGATAAGCGGAGATCAAACGAATGAAATTGAGGAAAATGATTTTACGCTCAACGTAGATTTCTCAGATTTAAATCCCAATGACTCAACCCTATCAGTCCAAGTGCGCAATCAGCCGAAAAATATTAAGAACATTTCCCTTGATCCCGAAACAATCAAAATAAGTCATGACAGATAGTCCATTACAAGTAGGGATTACCGGTGGAATAGGTGCCGGAAAGAGCATCATATGTAAAGTATTTCAAAGTCTAGGCATCCCCATTTATGATGCCGATTCCAATGCTAAGTTGCTCATGACAGAAGATAAAGACCTAGTTGAAGCAATCAAAAAAAACTTTGGTGATGAAGCATATTTATCTGATAAACAGCTTAACAGAAAATTTATCGCAGGCAAAGTATTTGGTAATAATAAACAATTGACATTACTCAATAGTTTGGTGCATCCTGCTGTTGGTTTGCATTACAAAAAATGGGTAGAATCACATACTGGCAAACCATATGTCATCAAAGAAGCAGCACTGCTCTTTGAATCGGATTCCTATAAAATGCTTGACAAAATAATTACTGTGGAAGCACCTACCAATATTCGTATGAATAGGGTGTTATTCAGAGATGCCCACCGAACTGCAAAAGATGTACAAGCCATTATCGACAATCAACTGACTGATATAGAAAGAAATAAGAAGGCTGATTTTGTCATTACTAATGATGATAAAACAACTGTAATACCGCAGGTTATTAAACTACACAAAAAATTTACTGTTTTGGCTTTAGGTTAAACTGGTAGGTAAGACTTGAAGGTAACGTTATTTGATCGGCATAAAATTTCAACCTATTTCCGGTCATTTCCATAGGCTCAATTCTTTCAATGATATCCCGTTTATGGTTGAAAAATACTTCTACATATTGACCGTGCAATAAATACAGGTTTACTTTGTATTTATAATAACGAATAGCCACCACAAATGTAGCCTCTCTATATAGAAGGGCTATTTTTTCTCCAATAGTTTTATCAAAAAATACCTTTGTCACTTTGTTTTATATTCAAACCAAAACACAACTTATCAAAAAATTTGGAACTTTAATAATAATTAAGGCAAGGTTGTTGTTTAAGTAATAAATAGGAAGTAAAATTGCGGAATATTTAACAAAAGCATGTCAATCATCACCAAACGGAAAATAAAACTAGTGGCAAAAGCTTTGGCGTTAATTGCCATTTTAGTAATTCATACAGGCTATAAAGAGGTGAACGACATTTCCGAAGACACTATTTGGTTAGCCAACTATAAAAATGCCATCAGCAAGGCCAAAGTAGAAAACAAACCATTGCTCATCTATTTCTCTGGATCCGACTGGTGTAAGCCTTGTGTGGTTTTAGAAAAAGAGATTTTTCATACCGATACATTTGAAAATTATGCCAAAGAAAACCTCGTGCTACTCAGGGCAGATTTCCCTCGCTATATGAAAACAAAACTCTCAAAGGAATTGCTTGCCCATCATAAAAAACTTGCTAAAAAATACAACAAGAAAAATATTTTCCCGCTAGTGGTAATTATCAATCACAAAGAAAAAGTACTATTAGAATCTGGCTATCGTAAAAATACTGCAGAAGAGTATATCAATTATCTGAGCAATAATATCTAGAATAATTAACATAGAATTTATTGTATGTAAATACTAAGGTAACGGTAGGTACCTACCTT
>CAYRIF010000107.1:0-11375 GCA_964424205.1 uncultured Roseivirgaceae bacterium
ACCTTGAATTATGCCTATACACTTAAAAAAGCATCGGAAATATTAGAGTGGTTGGGCTATCGTCAGAAATCTAGTGCATATAGAAATCAAGGAATTAAATACGCAGAAATAGTACGGAAACTTTGTTTTGATACCGAAAAGGGAATTTATGCTGATGACCCGGAAAAGACTTTTTATGACCAACGTGCTAGTGTTCTCGCGGTACTTTGTGGCGCACATAATCCATCTGAGTCAAAGCAATTAATGGCAAAGTTATTGAAAGAGGAACTGCAGTATGATAGTAAGGTCAATTTATTCTACTATTTCTATCTTTTTGAAGCCATGGAAAAAACGGGTGTCGGTGATTTTAGTAAGGAGTTGCAACCATGGAAAGACATTGTAGCGATGGGTTTATCGGGCACACCTGAGAAACGGATTGAGCAGAATCCGCGCTCGGATATGCATCCATGGACGGCACATCCTGTGCATTTCTATTTTAGCGTGGTCGCTGGAATAAGACCTACGAGTCCTGGTTTTAGCACCATCGAAATAGCACCAAACCCAAATGAGTTAAAGACTATTGAAGCTACGTACCCAACCGTACATGGTAATATTTCCCTTAACTTGTCTTTTGACAAAAATAATCAGGTCAAGGGAACTGTGTTTTTACCGCCGGGAATTACAGGCGTTTTTAAGTGGAAAGACAAGACACTAAACCTTACTGTAGGAGAGAATAAGCTGTAGCAAAAAACATTATTTTTGTTATCTTCTCTTCTAGCAATACGCTAATATATGAAAGGGATTAGTTTTTTTGTATGCGCGCTATATTCATCAAATTGATCTTTATACTTTCCTTCTAAGTATTTGTCTAAGGCTGGAATATTCCAAAAAGCAAAAAGACAAAAAAGGAGCACTGGAATTGCTATAGCATAATAATTTCTGGTAATAAGCGCATAAGCACTCACCCATAAAACATCTCCAAAGAAATTTATGTGCATCGAATATTTAAAAAGACCGATGGTATAAAGTTTTCCCTTATTCTCGGGTCGTTTTTTCCAGAAATGTCGTTGTAATTCTGAAACGGTGTTTAAGCAAGAGCCAATGGAAAATAGGAGAATAGCCAAGTAGTCTATCCAATCTATTGCTGTTGCTCTATGGTACACTAAAAACGAAAAGCCTATGAAGTATAATGAAAATGCCATTGGTACGCTTAAAGACTCCTCCCAGGGAATTTTTCTTTTAAGCAAGTATAGCATCATAAAGGACATGCGTATGAAGACGATAATGGAGAAGGTAAATATGATTATTCTGCTTGTATGATTTCCATCTATTGGCGCTATACCCAGTTTACTGAATATAAAGGTGCCTCCACCTTCAAACAGCACCCAGTAGGCGAGTACTAAAAGCAATATTTCAATGACTATGATTACTATTTTTTGCGGAGTACTTTTTGATTTGACACTATACAAGTCCATGCGCTATATATTATTTAATGTGTTAAAATATTTATTGATGTCTTCATCTGGGAAAACGGCAAACCAAAAAAACATTCCTTCAAACTTTGAAATGATTTTCATAGACTCTTCTTCTCCTTTCTCTTTCGATAATTTTTTTTCTGTGATATACTTTTTGCTCAGTGTCTCTTTGAATTTTTTATAGAAATATTGAACCGTCTCTTTAAATATTCCCATGTTGTTATAGGCTTCAAAAAATAAGATGAAATACTTTGAAATATTATTTTTGGTCATGGATTTTATTTCAGAAACAAATTCGGAGTACATGTTTGTCATTAATTTCAAAAAGTTCTCTAAAGAGTTGCTTTCGACCAACGACCAATCGAATTCTCTATAATAAGATAGAAAATAATAATCAATTACGTATTCATATATGGCTTGTTTACTCTTAAAGTGATGATAAAAGGCTCCTTTTGAAAGTCCTGAGTTACTGACAAGCTGGGATATGGCAGTAGCTTTGTAGCCATGTTGGACGAATAGCTGAAAGGCTACTGCTGCAATTTGCTGTTTTGTATTGTTGTTCATAAACCAACCGTTTGGTATGTAAATATAAACAAAAAAACTAGAATCACGAAAGGCTATGATGCTAACAGTACTATTATGATAACAAAAACCGTAAATAGTACGTCTCCTTTCGCCCATATATTTGCTAAAAAATTAAGCCGCAATGATGTCTATTCATGAATTTCATGTATCACCTGAACAAAATATGATTCAAATTATTTATACGTCATTTTAAAATTAAAATGGAATAATTCAACTAAATATTGCTATGTTTGATATGCAGAACGTTTCTTTATTGCTGCCTAAATGGTAATTCTAGACAGTTATATGTAACGCACTAATGTTGATTAGTACCAATTATTTAGAAAGGGGTTAAATGTTTTTGAATAAAAATATACCATACACACAGACTACAAGAAATCAATTTATAATTGCTTTACTGTTGGGTGTTTTTGTTTCATTTATTGTTATTTTTTTACAACCTTATGGTGCTGGGTTAAATGATTTCCCCTTTAAGAACATTTATTTTATAGGTTACGGTGTTTTGACTTTTTTACTTTATCTATTGACTTTTTTTGTTTTTAATTTTTATTTCCAAAAAACCAAAAGCTGGAAATGGTTGGAAGAATTGCTATTTATTTTCCTTTTTGTTTCACTCCTTATTATTTTAGCCAATTTTTATACAGAACTTATCATCAATAAAAAACCATCGCGTATTACTTTTAAACATCTGATTGCATGGTTTCAGGTATTGTTTGTGGGATTTGGAATAATTATTGGTATTGTCACGGTGTTGTTACGGAAGCACTTTGCGGAGCAAGAATTAATTGAAAATGAACCGTCCTCACTAAATGCTAATCTAGTAATTGATAATAAGAAAAAAGTACAGATTAGGAGCATTTTAAAAAAGGATAAATTTGAGTTAGAATTTTCTAAAATAGTATATGTAAAATCAGAAGATAATTATGTATTTGTTTATTATTTAGAAAATGAAATATTATGCCATAGAATGCTAAGAAGCACTTTATCTCAGCTATACCAACAACTTCCGCAGTTAGTTAAAACACATCGATCTTATTTAGTAAATCCTATTTATATAGACAGTGTGTTAGGGAATTCGCAGCATGCAAAACTTAGTCTAAAAAATGTGGATGCTAGCATTGCTGTTTCAAAAACTTATTATCATTCACTTAAACAAAGTATTCATTGACCACAAAAGCATAGTTTTTCGCCCCAAAAAATACATATTAGTAACAAAGACCATTCGCTGACAACAATTCTTTTTCTATCTCTATAATTAAATATTCATTTGTATTGAAAATCAAATAATACAAATGCATACTAAAAAAATCATTATATATATTGGGATTTCCGTATTGGTGGGAATGGCATCTATTTTTTTCCATGAACGCTCTCACTGGTTAGTCACCGAATTATTCGGTTATGAAACAACTTTTACGTTAAACACCTCTCAGGTCATCGATCAAACAATCCAACTATCGAGAATTGAGCGACTATTGACTGCTTTTGCTGAGCCACTATTTACCATTTTTCAAGCGGTTGTTTTTTATTTAATCTTAAATGAAAGAAAACGCATTCTCTTATATTCATTTTTGTTTTATCCATTTACACTTAGATTCGGCGCAGCAATTGCTAATGTTTTTCAGCCCAATGATGAAGGAAGAATTAGTTTGGATTTAGGATTGCCGCTTAATACAATTTCGATTGTTGTCGTCGGCTTTTTGTTTGTATTGATAGTACGAATATCAAAAAAATATAACTATTCCTTTTTATTTAATTTCCTAACTTTTCTTTTAATGGCTTCAATTGTCATTTTGATCAGTTACCTAGATGCAAAATTTTACCTAAGAATAGTTTGATTATGAAAATACTAAAGAAGACATTAATAATTCTATTCCTCTTTACAATGATATTAGTTACAAGCACCGTCATTTACTATCATTATTGGAGAGGTTCACAAACCTTAAATACATTCTATGATTTTTCAGAGCCTGCACTGATAGATTATAACCCTATATATTGGAAAACGGGAAATATCGGTGACTTGGAGATAGAAAAAACGGCACTTTTTATACAGGTTAAAGTAAATGGACTAAACCAAAAATTTTATATGCAGTTGGATACGGGCACTCCAGAAACAGTATTTTACGGAAAAATAATAACGCAACTTACTGACAAACTCCCAAGTTTAAAACCCCAACATCAGATGGGTAGTACCTATTACCTTAATAAGGTATTACTGCATGTTGGAAAAACAAAGTTAAAGGCAAAGCAAATTAGAGTTTTACCTTCAATGGGGAATGCGGTTTTGGATACCTCGTTTACGGTAATCGGGACATTAGGGTTTGACGTTTTGGTAAATAGGACGCTGGTGCTGAATTTTAAGAAAAATAAATTAGCAATTACCAGTAAAGATATTGACAAGATAAATGCAAACGCACATCTCGTGAAAGGTGCAAGTGTTTCACAATTTCCTATTCTACTACCTGCTACTATTAATCATCGGCAAGTTAGACTTTTTTATGATTCTGGTTCCAGTATGTTTTCAGTTCTTACAAGTATTCGTAATCTCTCTAAACTAAAATCTGATGTTACAACTGACTCGCTTTGTTGTGTTAATAACTGGACGAGGCAGCTCATGGTGTATAGAAAGACAATCACTAGTAAAATAAAGATTGGAACCATATTGGCAAACAATAAATATGTGTATGGAATGGATATTATGGGTAAAGTAGATTATTTACCCGATTGGTTTTTATACGGTATTACAGGGAATAAGCTATTTGACAATAAGATCATTATCATAGATAATAAAAACAATCAATTCGGGATTATTAATTAAAATATATATTATGAAAACTATAAAAAAAATATTAACTGGGATATTTATTACAGTATTATCTGTATTGGTTATTGGAATGCTGTATATAAGAGTTACGAGAAAAGTAGATGCGATTATTTTTCAAGGAGATAATTTTAAGCCTTATGAAAAATTCACTTCTAAATTTAATGTGGAAGAGGGTTTTGTAAATGTAGCGGACGGTGTAGTGCTACATACAGCACTTTTTAAGCCTGATTCAATGGAACCGATAGCCACTATTTTTAATCCAATGGGAAAAGGAGAGAACATGTTGAATGCACAAAAATTCTATCCCGCACTTATTCACAAAGGGTTTCAAATATTTACTTTCGAATACAGAGATATTGGCTTATCAACGGGAAAATCAGACAATTCACAAACTTTAAAAGAGGATGTATTATTTTTATTTGATGAATTATTAAAAAACAAAAGTGTCGCTAATAAGCCAATTATTGTTTGGGGGCAATCTATGGGATCAGCTTTTGCTACCATGGTGGCAAAAGAAAGACAAGATAGAATTAGTGGTTTGGTATTGGAAGGTGCATTTAGTTCATTTCCTGATATTGCAAAACATTATGCTAGTTTTATACATTTGAATAATTTTAAATGGCTAATTCCAATAGTTATGCACAACGATTTTCCAGCGGAAGAGGAAATAAAGTTCATTCATAAACCTGTAGTTATTATACATAGTACCCAAGATAAGGCGGTGCCTTTTGCACTTGGTGAAAAACTTTATAAAGCGTCAAACAAAGAAAATACTATTTTCTGGAAAATTAAGGGAGAACATGTTCAAGGAATAAAGCTTTATGAACAGCAGTACGTTCAAAGGATGATGGGTATTTTGGACACAGCCAGCACTATCAACTAATAGCTATCTAAAGACAAATGATGTTTTGAATTTTAGTGTATTATAATTAAAGGATACTATTTGTAGCCTGCTTAAAAAACGTTAAAATATTGAATATTAAGATGTTAATGGTTTTTATAGAATTTGATGAAGTAGCGGTTAAATCTTTACCTATTAAAAACCAAACGCTAAGTTTAATAGATGTTAAGATGTCTTTAGAAAAAAGTACATAAAAAAACTAGAACCACAATACTCCGTGATTCTAGCAAACTGTAAATGGAGATACTACTATCTTTATATACTAAACATGATGCTTGCCACAATCATCCAAACACCAACGCCGATGCCTAATACGCCGAGTTTCCCCTGCATTGGGGCAAGTTTAGCTAATAATTGACTTGCTTTTTCTTTTGCCTCCTCGCTACTTCCTAACAGGTATTTACTGATGGTGCCATATCCCAACAGAAATCCTAGCGTTGCTTCTACAACACTTCCTGCCAATAGTGTAATCCACCAAATAGGGGCAGCGGTCAGCCATCCCATATTTAATATAGCGGTGATGATTCCCCATACGCCCCAAATGCAAAATACCAACCCAATCCATCCCTGATAGGGTGCTACTTTATCCAGTAGTTCCTGGGCATTGGGTTTTTTAGATAGAATTAATGAAGGGACAGCAATAAGACTTAATAAAATTAAAGTGATTCCGTAAATCATAAATATAGTTTTTATGTTAGTGATAAATTATGATGTAAATATAGGGAATTTAAAATGTAGCCGCATCACTCAAATAGTGTAAATAAGAACATACCTGAAAATGGGGATGTTCTTAAGGGGCTGATATTTGATGCCATTTTAATATCAAAATGGTATGATTCCCTATTTTTGGGTATTTTTCTTCCCCCATTTTCATGGATGATTGATAGCTTTGTAATAGTGAGATTTGCATCATAAATTATTTATTAACCAAAAATTTTTAACATTATGAAAAACATACTAATTCTATTTTTGATGCTTGTCAGCTTTACTACTTATGGGCAAACTACAAAACCTCAGCTTATTCACCTACCTGATACGCAAGGCTATACTTATGAGCAGTTGGCGTACCAAGAATCTATGGATGATGCCAAAGGTATTTCTTATGCCTACCTTGCTTATAAAGAAACCAATAGTAAGGGTGAGTGGAAGATTATGATTAAGGGGAACTCTACTGGGGGACTGTTTTAGTGCCAAAAATAATCAAAAAGAAATGCGGAGAAGCAGCTAAGAAAATGAAAAAATATATCGTTTGGGGATTTACGGGATTGGCTGAAAAGTATACTCCTGATAATAGAATAGTAGAGCACCGTGTATATTTCAATAAACTTGGCATGCCGAAATACGTAGAAATGCACTTGCAAACTCAAAATGGTGATGGCTCTGCAAAAGACAGAATCATTACTAAATTTGATTGGCCAAAGAAGTAAAATTTGGTGCACATGAAAAACAAAAGCATGCAGTAAAAGAAATTTGCTGCATGCTTTTTTTATAAAATTTATTGTGAACGTATGAATTTTACTTACTTTTTCTTTACTTATATGCGGTTACTTTAAAATCATCAAAGTAACTTACCGCATCCGCTTTTGTCCAAAGACCAATCTTACCAGCATCTGTAAACGTCTTGTCTTTTACCTGAAATATTTGATTTTCATTGAGGTAAACAGTAAACAAATCATCTTTTACTGTTAGTTTTAATCTATTCCATCCATTGCCAAGTGGTTTAACCTCAACGCCATAAGTTCTTCCCTTTTCTAGTATTGGCAAATCGGTTCTTTTCCCATTCGCCACTTTATATAAAACTACATTGTCTTCCAACGGATTGGCTCTTACCACATAGTAATTATCAGCATCAATAAAGCGCCAAACAAAACCACCACCTTGATCCATTTCTCCTTTAACCCCCTTGATTTTAACTTCTAACATTACATTTTTAGCTTTAAATCTATCAAATACAATCTCATTGAAATGATAATTTGGATTGTCTTTCGATAACTGTGCTAAAACCTTATTTCCGTTATTGTCAACTATTTTCCAATTTGGATTTTCTCCTGGTTTTCCTGTGAAATACTGCGACCATCCTATTGGTTTTTCATCTATAGTACTATTATTAAAAGAAAAAAGTGTGTCACTTGCTAAAATACTAAGTGGCTTTTCTGTTTCATTTATTGGCAGCTCATTGGCGTTATCAATTTTTTTATTTGCAGCTTGATTGTTACAGCTTAGGAGTAATATAATACTTAACGAAATAATGTTTAAAGCTTTCATAATAATGGTTTGGTTAATATTCTAAAAAATACTTTACAAATTTATTTTCTGATTTTTTTATTTGGGAGACTGTGCCGGATGCTTCAATATTTCCATCATTTAGCACTATGATTTTGTCTGCAATAGCAAATGCTTCTCTATGATCGTGTGTAACATAGATAATTGTAAGATTGAAATGCTGCTTTAGATTTTTAATATATCCCAATATTTTTCTTTTTAGCTTCACATCAAGATTTGTGAGCGGCTCATCCATAAGCAATATTTTGGGGGTAAGCACCAAAGATCGTGCGATTGCAACTAATTGTTTTTGTCCACCGGATAGTTGGTGAGGGTATTTTTCGGACTGTTCTGCTAGATCAAAAAAATTGAGCATGTTAAACACCGTGCTTTCAATGTCTATCGCTTTTTTTTCAATTAAACTAAAGGCAATGTTTTTATATACCGAAAAATGGGGCCAAAGTGCCAAATCCTGAAATATAAAGCCAATATTTCTCTGATGTGGGGGAACAAAGATTTTCTTTTTTTTGGTTACAAGGACATCGTCAATGGTAATTGTTCCTGTTTCTGGTATTTCTAGACCAGCAATAAGGCGCAGGATGGTGGTTTTTCCGCTTCCTGAACCTCCCAATAGGCAGGTTAATTGATTAGATTCAATGCGCAACCGTAAATCATGAAGTATCTCCTTATTTCCGTAAGTATGTCTTATATTATTTAATTCAACCATTCGAAGGTATGTTTTTTACAAGTAGTTTCATTGCAAAATAGAATGTAGTCATTATTAACAAAGTTACTGAAAATACAATTAATGTCATTGAACTGATAAGAGATTGAGGGGCATTAGCCATCATTGTAAATACCTTGATTGGTAGCATCTCTGTGCCTGGAGGATAAAGCATAATTGTTGTTCCTAATTCGCCAAGACAAAATATGAAACTAATGATAAAAGCTGCAAATAGACTGGGAGATATTAAAGGAATAATTATTTTTCGTTGTCGCGATAGTAGTGTGATGCCTGCTATTTGTGCTACTTCATCTAATGAATTTGGAAGTTGTTTTAAAGCATTGCTAATTAGTTTGGTTGCGATATAGGAAAATTTACCGACATAAGCAATAATTATTATGGCATAACTTGAATAGATAAAATTGAGGGAAGGATGATTGTAAAATTTAATTAAACTGATTCCCAGTATGGTTGAGGGAATGGCAAAAATGATGAGTAATGCCAAATCAAAAGATGTTTTCAATTTGTTTTGTGTAACAGAAAAATTGGCAGTAATGAAACCTATAAAAATAATAATTGTTGCAGCAAAGAATGCAAGCCCAATTGAATCACCAAAAGTGGGGAGTAATAATTTGAAGGCTTGAGTAATTTTCTCTATGCCACCTTTGTATGATTGAAAAGCGAGTATCATATAGGGAGAAACTACTGTAATTATAAACCATATCGAAAGAAATAGTAATCCTCCATATTGAGGGGTATAGTAAAAGATGCTATTGCTTCCCCTGTTACCAACGGATAAAAATGGTGCTTCGGAAAGGAATTTCCTTTCTGTGAATAAAAATAGGATACTTATTACTATCAAAATAGATGATTGTATGATGGCAAGTGAATGATTGTAAAATGCGGAAAATTGCGTAAAAATTTCTGTTATTAAAACGTTTACTCCCAAAAAAGCAGGAACTGAGAATTCAGAGATGCTAAAAATAAAAACAAGAATAAAAGAGGTAATTAAAGAAGGTTTAATAAGGGGCAGGGTGATTTTGAAAATTACATTTTGAGCACTTGTAACCATGATACCACTTTCTTCCAGTTGTGAATTAATATTTGACAATGCACTGCCAATTATAAGCATAGCTACTGGGGTAAAAATTTGCGTTAGCACGAATATGAGCCCAATGGAGGTGGATAGGTAACTGGTAGTTCCGAAAAATAAGTAAAAAAAATCTTTCCAAGCAACTGCTAAAATATAGGGTGATACAAATAAAGGAATGAGCAAAGAGAGTTTGAAAAAAATGCGGTATTTAACATTGGTTTTGTAGAGTATAAAACCCAAGATTGTTCCTAATAATGTTGAAAAAAAGGCAATGGAAGCTGCGATTCCAGCGCTTTTACCCAAAAGTAAAATGGTGTTTTTGTTAATTGCTTGTATGATGTTGTGCGATGACCCATCAATAAACAGTGCATTTATAAAAGTATAAATGACAGGAATTCCTACCAGTAAAATAAAAGATAATGATACTATATGGTATAAAGGATGCTTGATTAATTTTCGGACCATGCCTTGAGGTAATTTTGTATTTCCACCATTTTTTTTGAGGTTTTATTATAATCAATTTTCATAGGAATAATATTGTCCAAAGAGGGTATTTTTTTTGGGGTTTTAACGCCTTTGTGTAATGGCATTTGCGCACAGGATTGTGCTAATTTTGCTTCGGTTACGCTGTTTAATAGATAATCTATCAATTTTTTACCATTCTCTTGATTTGGTGAGGTTTTTATCAGACTCACGGTATTAGGCATGATTAGACTACCGATTCCCTTTTGATCCAAAAATACAATGCCAATATTTTCCACCTCTTTGATTGCTTCGTAGGCATCATCGGTATCTGTGAGTCCACAAAATACTTCGCCTTGTATTACTCGTTTTTTTACATCTCCGTTGCTGGTGGCGATTGTAACTTCATTTTTTAGTAAATCGGTCATGAACTGCTTTGCCTTCTTATCACCGATGGCAGAAAATAGTGCTGCTATATGGAAGGTTGTCGTGCCAAATAATGGGTTGGCAATGGCAACTTTTCCTTTGTATTGCTCTTTGGTCAGGTCAAAAATTGATTGTGGAACGGCTGATTCACTTAATAGGTCTTTGTTGTAAATCAATACCCTGGCGCGAGCCGAAAATCCAGTCCAATAATATGAAGAATCTCGGTATGCCATATCAATGTCATTGGCTATGGTAGATTGGTACGGAAGTATAATGCCTTTGTTTTTTAGAACAATGGCTCTTACTGGATCTCCGCTCCAAAACACGTCACATTGTGGATTGTCTTTTTCTGCAATCAATCTGTTTAGAACGCCAGTCGATTTAGTTTCTTCTGTATCATAAATTGCTTTTATGGTGACTCCTGTTTCTTTTTCAAATGCTTTTAAAATGGGTTCTGAAAATACTTGATCGACAGTGGTATATACTACCACCTGTGCATTATGCTTACAACTGATTAAAACGAGTAAAAGGGATAATTTAGTCAGTAAAGCTATATATTTCATTTGCCTGTATGGTTACTTGTTTTACTTTATTTTATAAATCGCATGAAGTAGAAGATATGTAAATATTACTACTGAATA
>CAYRIF010000108.1:0-11331 GCA_964424205.1 uncultured Roseivirgaceae bacterium
CGCTTTGTCTACTCGTAGCTGACGCACTTGGGACTTTTTCAGCAGACCCTACTTAATGCGCTTCAAGTATTTATTTCTATCATAGAGCAAATCCCCTTTGTCATTCCACTCTTTGATGATGAATTCCTTTGTATTCTTTTCAAAAGGATTTTTTTTGAATTGCACTTCTTTCTTTTTTCTCCTTCTAAATTTATAAAACTCTCTCCATACCTTCACCTTTTCGTTGCTTTGGTATTCACCTGCCACAGCCACCATGCCATTGTCATGAAACAAATAGTAGTTACCTTCTTTCTCTCCATACTCCACCGGAGTGACCTCCTTCAGTTTAGTTCTTTCTACATCATAGTAGGTCACCAATGACTCCTTTGGCCATCCTTTGTAATACTTTCTTTTGTCAATTAGAATGTTTTTAGCGTTGTACTTAGTCCACCGACCATGTTTCATGCCTTTATAATAAATTCCCTTTTCGATGATCGTGCCATCTGCTCGATATTTTTCATACGGTCCATGCAAAACCACTCCTTTCTTCCTGTTTATATTTTTCGACTTTTTGATTTTTTTGGTTTCATAATCGTACCAATAAAAATCTCTGACATATGGATCTGGCGCTTCAAAATCGCGTAAATATCTGAATGTTTCAAAAATTGCCCGATCACCACTTCCTGATTTTACAAAGTTTTTCTTTGTTTTTAATCCGTAGAAAACGTTTTTCTTTCTTCTCTTCTTTTTTGGACCAGTTGACGCTTCCTCCTCATCGTTGTCTGCAAAACTGATTGTTAATGGCTTGTCGATTTGATCAGCACTCAAATTCATGGCATCACCACTTTGTTCTTCCTGCGAAAAAACTACGAAAGAAGTGCTGATAAAAATTGCTATAAGAAATGTTATACGCATGTTAATTAAAATAATAGTCCTTTTCACCTCTGATATAAACGTAAATATGCCTGATTTTATTTTGTGAAACAACCCAGTATTTCTCAACTGAGGTACCCGACAATCAATTTCGATAAATTTTCCGAAGCCTTTTCATCACCGAGTGTCACTTTAATTTCTTGATAACCTTTGAGTTGTTCTTCCCTTTTGGCACCATCACCAATAATGAAATCCAGTTCTTCTCTTAAGTTTTTTGCATTCAAATCATCTTGTATCAATTCTTTAACCACGGCTTTGCCTGCTATCAAATTTACAAGCGAAATATAATCTACCATAATGAGCCGCTTGCTTATTTGGTAAGTCAGGCTGCTTGTTTTATAACATACAATCTGTGGCACTTCAAAAAGCGCTGTTTCCAACGTCGCCGTACCTGAGGTAACAATGGCTGCATGGGCATTTTTTAAAATGTCATAGGTTTGGTCAAAAATAATCTTCACATTTTTAACTGATCCTGCCGCAGCATACAACTCAGTAGGTATATTCTTGATGCCTGCCACAACAAACTGATAATCAGTAAATTGTGACGAAATTGTCAGCATGATGTCTAAAATATTGTCAATCTCCTGCTTTCGACTACCGGGAAGCACTGCAATAATTGGCTTTACCCCCAATTTATTGTTTTTAATAAAATCAGTATTAGGTTTAAAATCGCGAATAGCATCCAACAGCGGATTTCCAACATAGTCCACCTCATAATCAAACTTTTTGTAAAATGCTTTTTCGAAAGGTAGGATGACAAACATTCTATCAATAGTCGCCTTAATTTTCAACGCTCTCTTCTGATTCCATGCCCATACTTTAGGTGAAATATAATAGAAGGTTTTGATCCCTTTTTGCTTGGCATGCTTGGCAATTCGCATATTAAACCCTGCGAAGTCAATGAGTATCAACACGTCTGGCTGATAAGAAACGACATCCTTCTTACAAAAATTAATGAACTTTCGAAGCTTGGCATAGTTTTTCAGCACTTCCCAAAAACCCATCACCGCTATTTCATTGTAGTGCACCACTAATTCCCCTCCTGCAGCTTTCATATAGTCACCACCCCAAAATCTAATTTCGGCATCAGCATCTCTTCCTTTTAGTGCCTTGATTAAATTGGCACCATGTAAATCTCCCGAACGCTCCCCTGCAATGATGTAGTATTTCATTTAGGTTTAAAATTATGCCTCTCCGTAATATTCAACATAGTTTTTTGGCGTTTCAATCAGTTTGAGACAATGTAATCGCCCGTGAGGAGTAATAGCATCAATTTTTGGGGCTAATATTTTCCAAATCTCTTCCACCAAAACCTCACAACTTGCCATTTTTCCGCTCATAAAATCAACATCTACGTTAAGGTTTTTATGGTCTAGTTTATTGATTACTGCTTCTTTCATGATAGTTCCTAACTCCCGCAAATCAACCACAAATCCTGTATCTTCCACTGGCTTCCCCTTTACTGTAACAATTAATTCAAAATTATGCCCATGCCAATTTTCATTGGCACAAAGTCCGAAAACCTCCTCATTTTTCTCCTTTGACCAATTCGGGTTGTATAACTTATGCGCTGCGTTAAAATGTTCTTTTCGGCTTACGTATATCATCGCTTTTTTACAAATATTATTTGCCCTAAAATTACAAAATAATACGATGAAATATCGAGGTGTGTATTAATAGTTGGTGCGATTTATGGTAACCAACCTAATATGAAAGTCATTCTTTTCGATGAAAGGTGTGATTTTTCTGATAAATACTGAAAAAATAATACTTTGGTAATAAACCTTTTAGTAATTTTGCCGTCTAGTATTAAACCAAGATTATATATTACTTTTTCGCCCAAAAATTTGGTACGGAAATTGTATGAAGTAAGAAAAAACTAACAAACTGATGAAATACTTATTAACCTGTGTGCTTTTGATATTTTCTACCCAACTGGTCAATAGCCAATCCGAGCCCGAAAGAAAAGCGTATTCAGAATCAAACAGCATTGAGGGAATCACAAGAAATACGGTTTACGAACAGGCAAAAGTTACTTTTATAAATAAATACAACAAGGGGAACACCCCACTACGCATGAACAAAAATAAAGGTGTTTTGGTAGGCAGTGGTGTTTATTTTTATAAAACAAAATCTGAGCCTATCATGATTAATTACCTTGTAAAAATGAAAATAAATGAAGCAGGTTATTCTTTAAAAGTTTGTGATTTTTACTTTGAAAAAGGTCATGGAAAAAAACAGCTGACTGGATATATTTACCAGTCAAACTCTATCAACGATAAAAAAGCTTGGTCTGTTGAGAAAAAACTAAGACCTACCACCAGTAAAATTGCAACAATAGTTACTAATGACATTAGTGCAACACTAGATAAGCTTTCTCAGAATGCGATTGTTAATAGAGGAGAGTAGTTATTTGCTGTCATTCTTCATGTGATATTTTAAGAAAAGTGTGGAAAATATCCACACTTTTTTAGGGTAAAATCTATATTCTATTGACCTTTTCGCCTACGAAAAAAAAGTGGCATGAAATTTGAAATTTCCTAAAGTGTAAAAACCTAACTTTAATGCACATGAAACATTTATTCATTGGTGTACTGCTACTGCTGTCTCTAAAAATTAGTGCGCAGACTGATAATAGTATTCCACAGAAACTAGAATATGATGAATTTGTTAGCCTGTCAGGTATTGACAAAGCGACCATCTATGAAACTGCTAAAAAATTCTTTATACAAAAATATAATCACGGCAGCTCTCCTTTAAAAATGAATAGAAATAGGGGTGAAATAATTGGGAGCAATAGTAATTCTTTCAAACTAAAAATAGGAAGAATCGGTAAGGCTAGTAGTACAATACTGTCCTATCAAATAATAATGAACATTGGGGATAATGGGTATTTAATTGAGTTGTCTGATTTTCATTTTCTCACAGACACAAAACGAGTAATAAGTGGAAATATATACCAAGAGGATTCGCTGAATAATGCTAAACAAAAGAAAATTGAATCGCTGCTAATCCCCTTGGCAAAACAAGCATCAGAACAGGTTCAAAAAGAGGTGCATGCCACCATACTAAACCACGCAAGAAACGGCATTGCACTAAGTATCGAGTAATTGTTTGCGCTACGTTTACTTCTTTTTCTTTTTGAAATCACCGCGCTTTATAGATTTAATTAGCTTGGACCATGCAAATGGGTTTAAAAAAGTGCTAATTGGATTGGGGTTATAATAATGTCTATTATGTGTTTGGTAAAACTGCTGATTCAGAAAAGTATTATAAGTTTCTCCTCCATCTGCTGGTAAATTTGCCATCATCATGGCTAGGATATCTTCGCTCATGTTATCCTGCGAACGAATATCTGAAGGCAATTGAAAAGCCAAGACTGCTTCTTTAAACTCTCGTTCTGTCGGGTACGGCAATATACTTACCTCCTCTAATAATGTTGTATCGATTTCCAATTCAAAAAATTTGGTGATATTTTCTCCTTTGTCAAAAGGTATGGCATAAAACTGCTTTTTGTATCCCACCGCACTCACAATAATGCTATCTCCCGCCAGCACAGGCATAGAGAAATAACCATAAGGATTAGTCGTCGTTCCTCTTCTTGCCTTGGGCACATAAAGATGTACCCCTTGGATTCCGTTGGTGCTATCACTGCCTAAAACAACGCCTGAAAATTGGATAATCTGCTGATTGGTCTGTGCTACAGCGCTGCTAAAACTTGATACAACTAGGATAACTGAAAATATAAAAATAAGTATTTTCTTGTCTATTTTAATCAATTCTATACTTTTAAAATGTGTCAAAGTCTTCAGTACTAGTAAAAAAAATATCCTATATCCAACAAAAATACCGATAAATATCAATATTATTATTAAAATGCACTATTATGTCAAAAGGTTTCCTTGTGTTTAAAAAATGCGATTAAAAAATTTTAGTTTAAGTATTGGCAGTCAAATTTTCAAAGCCTTTTCTGATGAGTCCAGAGTACGTATCCTTTTTCTTTTATATAAAAAAAAGGAGCTTACCATTTCAGATTTAGAGTATATTCTAGATTATACACAAACAAAGACAAGTAGGCACTTAACCTATTTGAAAAATACTGGATTAGTGAATGCAAAAAAAGTAGACCAGTGGGTTTTTTACTCGATTAAAGATGAAGTAAAAGACATCATTGAATTAATTTTCAATTTCCTAAGCAAAGACCAAATACTACTTGGGGATTTAGAAACCTATGAAGTTATGCACTCTAATCGAGAGCTAGCTGTCAACAAAATAAAAGATAAAACCTGGTCACCTAATCAATAAGCCATTGAAAAAATACAAGCATTTCTTTTTTGATTTAGACCATACACTGTGGGATTTCGAAAAAAACTCAAAACAAGCACTGGAAGAATTATACGATAACTATGATTTAAAAAGACATGAGATTTTTACCAAAGAAGATTTCCTAGCAACATTTGATAAAGTGAACAAGCGGCTATGGCATCGATATAACCATGGACATATTACGAGCAAAAAATTAAGGGCAGAGCGGTTTGATTTAATATTTTATGAACTAAAATTACCCGTCCGACATATCCCTAGAGACATGTCGGAAGTTTACCTCTTGACAAGTCCAAAAAAATCAAATGTCTTTCCTTTCACCCATGAAACATTGAATTATTTGGAACAGCACTATAACCTCCACATCCTTACCAATGGTTTTGATGATGTGCAAGAAATAAAAATGCAAAGTGCGGCATTAAGCAAGTATTTTGATAAAATTATAACCTCAGAAACCACCAAACATAAAAAACCACAACGAGAGATTTTTGATTATGCACTAAAAATAAGTAATGCAAAAGCTGAGGACAGCATCATGGTAGGAGATAATTTAACTGCTGATATCATTGGTGCCCGAAATGCGGGAATTGACCAAGTGTTTTTTAACCCTGATAAAAATCACCACACAGAATCTGTTACTTTTGAAATTAGCTGCTTGAGCGAAATGCAAAAACTATTTTAGTTTTTATCCTAGGGTTAAGTATCAAAGTCTCAGCCTTTATTATTAATTTTGTATTAACCCGAGCTCAATTATAAAAACGCTCGTCATACCAGAAAATTTAGCTTTATATTTTCAAAAGCTTAATTTGTCTGGTATCTGAAGGAGATTATGGACATTTTTATTCCTAAGGAGAAAAATTCCGCAATGACGGCTACGTTCGAACTTGAATCATTATTAACTGCACTTAGGTTATTACTCAAAAACGATAAACAATTTAAACCAATATCAATATGGCAACTGGATTTTTCAATGTTCCTACCCCAAAAAATGAAACCGTATTAAGTTACGCTCCCAATTCACCTGAAAGAAAAAAACTCAAAGAAACGTTAACTGAATTTCGTGCTACAAAAATAGATGTGCCCATGTACATCGGTGGAGAAGAAGTGAGAACAGATGTAAAACATACTATGAACCCTCCGCATGATCATAAACATGTATTGGGACATTACTCTTATGGTGATGCGTCGCATGTAGCGCAAGCCATTGATGCCGCCCTCGAAGCCAAAAGCAACTGGGAGAATATGGCTTGGGAACATCGGGCAAGCATATTCTTGAAAGCTGCCGATTTACTGGCAGGGCCGTATAGAGCAAAAATAAATGCGGCAACCATGCTAGCACAATCCAAAAGTGCCTACCAGGCAGAAATAGATGCTGCCTGCGAATTTATTGATTTCTTGAGGTTCAATGTGACCTATATGGCGCAAATCTATCAACAACAGCCACAATCTTCTGAAGGCATATGGAACCGAGTAGAACAAAGAGCATTGGAAGGATTTGTTTTTGCATTGACTCCATTCAATTTCACTGCTATTGCAGGAAACCTTCCCGCATCAGCTGCCATGATGGGCAATACCATTGTTTGGAAACCATCATTGGCGCAAGTGTACTCAGCAAATATCATCATGCAGGTGCTCAAAGAAGCTGGACTGCCTGATGGGGTGATTAATTTGATTTATGTAGACGGCCCAGTAGCAGGCGATGTGATTTTTAACCATGCAGATTTTGCAGGTATTCATTTCACAGGTAGCACAGGTGTTTTTCAGCATATCTGGAAAACCATTGGACAAAACATTCATAAATACAAAGCCTACCCAAGGATTGTAGGTGAGACTGGCGGTAAAGATTTCATTGTAGCACATAAAACCGCAAATCCTGCGCAAGTAGCGACTGCCATCACCCGTGGCGCATTTGAATTCCAAGGGCAAAAATGTTCGGCAGCCTCAAGGGCTTATATTCCATCAAATATGTGGAAAGAAGTGAAAGACTATATTCAGCAAGACTTAAAAGACATCAGCATGGGTGGTGTGGAAGATTTCTCTAACTTCTTTAATGCAGTAATTGATGAAAAAGCGTTTGACAAAATTGCTGGCTATATCGATAATGCTAAAAAAAGTGATGCGGTAGAAGTCATTAGCGGAGGCGAATATGACAAGTCTAAAGGATATTTTATTCAACCGACCGTATTGCTTACAAAAGACCCCATGTATGTAACCATGTGCGAAGAGATTTTTGGACCAGTGATTACGATTTACGTCTATGACGAAAATAAATTTGAGGAGACCTTAGACTTGGTAGATAAAACTGCTATCTATGCACTTACCGGGGCTATTTTTTCGAAAGACCGATATGCCATTGAGCTAGCTAGCAAAAAACTAGTAAACACGGCAGGTAATTTCTATATCAATGACAAGCCAACGGGAGCTGTTGTAGGTCAGCAGCCATTTGGTGGCGGCAGGGCATCCGGCACCAACGACAAGGCTGGTTCCATGATAAACCTCCTCCGTTGGGTTTCGCCAAGAACCATCAAAGAGACCTTTGTACCGCCTACTGATTATCGTTACCCTTTTATGGAAGAGCAATAAAAATTTAATTTATTTGATTATGAGAACCTCATTATTGCTAGCTGCTATTGCCTCATGAAAGAAACATTCAAATACATGGATGGGTATTTGATATTAAGTCTGGTGAAATAATTGATTTGAAAATTAATTACAAGCAGGTGTTCAATCAATTAATATATACAAGCTAGCGTAAATGCACTATGCTACTTTCTTAAGCCATTTAATCAACTTCTCGATGGTCAGCCCTTGAATCACCAATGAAAATAATACCACCGTATAGGTAATCGAAACAATCAAGTCTTTGTGCATTTCAGGCTCGAGCGAAAGTGCCAAGGCAATAGAAATCCCTCCTCGCAACCCGCCCCATGTCATGATAACCAACGCATTGGGCGCAAAAGTTTTTCTAAAGCGCATTACATAGGTAGGGAAAGCTAGGGAGATATAGCGTACCACAAGCACCAAAACTGTAGCAATCAGTCCAATCAATACATATTTCATATCAAAAGGCACTAAAATCAACTCCAGCCCAATCAAAACGAACAGCACAGCATTTAAAATCTCATCAATCATCTCCCAAAATTTGTGGATATAATCTCTCGTAATGTCTGACATGGCATGTGCCACGCCCTGATTACCTATGAATAACCCGGCGATGACCATTGCCAAAGGGCCTGAAAAATGCAAATAATGGGCTAAGCTGTAACCTCCCATTACTATTGCCAACGAAATCAAAACTTCCGTTTGGTAGTGATCAATAGTTTTCATCATTCTGAAACCCATATACCCAATAATAAACCCTAACCCAATGCCACCGACTATTTCGGTCACTAATAGGTGGGAGATATCGGTAACACTCATGCTTTCCAAACCGCTCAGTGCAATTTTATAAATCACCAAAAATACCACCACGCCGATGCCGTCATTGAAAAGTGATTCTCCAGTAATTTTTATTTCTAACGACTTGGGCACTTTGGCTTTTTTCAAAATACCAAGCACCGCAATGGGATCAGTAGGTGAAATTAATGCCCCAAATAAAAGGCAATAGATAAAATCAATTGGTGCGCCTAATAGCACCAAAATATAGTAAAATAATACGCCAATGAGTGTTGTAGAAATCAATACGCCAATGGTCGCAAAACTTAAGATAGGCCATTTAAATACTTTCATTTGGTCTAAATCGGTGTGCATGGCCCCTGCAAAAAGCAAGAAACTCAACAAAAACTCCAATAAAAATTCAGGGAAATTAAGCGTGTTCAAAGACTCCTCTACACTTTCTTTAAACGCTGGCGAATAAGCACCAAAAGCCTGAATTAAAACTGAAAGCAGCAACCCCGCAATCATTAGACTGATGGTCGTTGGAATATTAATGAATCGTTTGTTGATATAAGCAAGTATTGCTGAAAGCGTAAGTATTACCGAAAAGATGTGCACAATTTCCATAGGGTACAAATTAACGAAATATAATCTATAGTAGGTCTGAAAGCGATGGCATCTTTTTAGTGACCGAGAAAAATATTTTGTCCTAGATGCAACCTTTTTATGAAAAAGTGAATCATTAAGACAAACAAAATAACAAAACGATGAAAAAAATAAATCTAAGTATGCTATTCTTAAGCCTTTGCATCGCAGTAATGGCACAGCACAAAGAAGTTCGTAACCTTTCTTCTTTTTCCAAACTAGAAGTAAGCCGAGCAGTAAAAGTATATATTGAAAAAGGAAGTAGCGAAAAAGCACGAATCGAAGTATCGGGGTTGGAGCTAGAAGATATTAAAACTGAAGTCAATGGCAGTACCCTTATTATTGGAATCCACAAGCACAAAAAGCACTTGCGAAATGTGGATGTATCCGTCTATTTAACTTATAAGAACCTACGAGACATTGAGATAAACTCAGCGGCATCAGTTTATACCAAAGGCACACTCAAATCTGACAAATTAAATATCGAAATAAGTTCTGCTGCCAAAGCTGAGCTGGACATTTCGGTGGGCGATTTAGATATTGATATCTCAAGCGCAGGACATTTGGAACTAAAAGGCAATGCCGATTTTCAAGAAATATCAGTGTCCAGCGCAGGCAGCTATAATGCCTATGATCTAGATTGCAAAACAAGTGATGTACAAGTAAGCAGTGCAGGCAGCGCCAAAATCATAGCCTTAAACAAACTAAAAGCCAAAGCGACAAGTGCGGGAAACATCAAGTATAAAGGCGATCCAAAAAATACCAATGTACATGCAAGCAGTGGTGGATCTATTAAAAAAATGAACTAATTTCCTAACAAAGATAATTATATAAAAAATGTGATTAGTAGAATCTTTTAAGGAAATAAGAAGGCCAGCATTTGTTGGTCTTCTTTCTTTATCGCGCAGTTAATACTACTTTAATTTTAACCAGTATTATTCACCGTATTTTTAAAATACCAAGGGAAAACAGCGAAATATACGACTTAACAGCGCAATAGGGCAAAAAAAAATAGCCCGAATTTGAGGGTCTTGCAATTATCTTCGTGCATCCGCTACGCCTGCCAGGCTGGCAGACAGGTTGCAAAATCCTCGAAATATACTCATATATCTTCGGTTTTTTTTTGATGGCTATCGGGATCACATATACACGAAGCTAATCGCATGAATAATGCGGGTTAAGTTTTGCGATGCTATTTCTTTTTGAATTTCTTTCTCTAAAATTTTATTGTTTTTAGATTTTTTTATATTAAAAGTTTAAATCACGCCACTAACGATTTTATTCGACTTGCCAGTCAAAACTGGACTTAACGATCAGCTAAAATCGGTAGGCTTAACTTCTATTAAGGTCTATAAAAGTATTCGATTTAAATACCTTTTGCAAGTAGCTCATTAGCCTATCGATTTTAGCATTAGTTATAGAATTCAAGTCTTTTTGACCTTGAAATTTTCCATATTTCCCTGGATATACTTTTTTACACTAATGAAATTTTCTACCTCACAAGGGATTTTTATGACTCCATTGCCATTAAATTTGTTAACCGAGTAGGACTGAATAACTATTTCATAATCTTTTAATTCAGTAAAGTCTATTTCATCAAAATTGATAATCTGATTTAAATTAGAACCGTATCTTGCCTTGGCTCTTTCTACTCTTATTTTTTGCAGAAAAGACAATTCATCTCGATTAATCGTTTTTGAAATTTGACCCTTGCTTATCTTGAAAACAACGGCTTTTCCAAGTGTTTTTAAATCAGCCTTGAACATATAAGTAGACCAATCCAAATAGAACGAGAGCCATTAAAATAATCCAATAAACTTTAATATAGATAAAATCGTGAACCCAACTATTATTATTCCAAATGTTATTTTAATTGCATTTCGTTGTTTAGTTAGTTCTCTATTCACATAGGAGTCTAATTGTTTGTTGTCAATCTTGAATGTTATTTGATTCATTTTCTATCGAGTTTATATTTTGTATGACGCCAGTCTGTCTAAAAACTACGTTTATGGATTGTCATTCTATCAAAATTACTAAATTTCTTGGTAGGAAAGAGAAATTCAGTAATTTTCAAGC
>CAYRIF010000109.1:0-11267 GCA_964424205.1 uncultured Roseivirgaceae bacterium
ATTCCCTTTGGTGGTAGGTGTGCGCTCTTCTGTTTTTCTGCCCTTTGATAATCTGGGTTTGGTTATCGTGGATGAAGAACATGAAAGTTCATATAAACAGTATAGCCCTGCTCCACGCTTCCATGCACGTGATTTAGTGTTGATGTTGGCAAATTTTCACCATGCCAAAACATTGCTCGGCTCGGCAACGCCATCGATTGAGAGTTATTATTTGGCACAAAAAAAGCAGTATGGTTTGGTGGAATTGCATACCCGCTATGGGGAAAGTGTGCTTCCTGAGTTTGAGGTGGTAAACCTTGCGAGAGAGCGGAAAAGAAAAACGCTGAAAGAGGACTTTTCATCACAATTACTGGGTACCTTAAAAGCAACCTTATCGGAAGGAAAACAAGCCATTATTTTTCAGAATAGGAGAGGGTACTCGCCCTATATCTCCTGTCAAGAGTGTAGCTGGATTCCAAAATGTAGTCAATGTGATGTGAGCCTTACCTATCACATGTATCGCAATGAACTTAGGTGTCACTACTGTGGGTACAGCGAGAAAAATCATGCTTCATGCCCTGCCTGCGGTTCAACCAATCTGAAAACAGTTGGTTTTGGCACAGAAAAACTGGAGGAGGATTTAAAAAATTTAATGCCTGATGCTAGAATTCAGCGGATGGATTTGGATACCACTCGCTCAAAATATAGCTATCAAAATATTATTGATGATTTTGAGAAAGGCAATACCGATATTTTAGTGGGCACACAAATTTTGAGCAAAGGGTTGGATTTTGACAATGTAAATGTGGTGGGCGTGGTGGATGTGGATAGGATGATACATTTTCCTGATTTTAGGTCAAACGAGCGCACCTTTCAGCTGGTTACACAAGTAAGTGGACGGGCAGGAAGACGGTCAAAACAAGGGAAGGTAATTCTACAAACCAATGATCCTGGACAAGCCATCATTAATAAAATTATCTCCTACGATTACAAAGGGTTTTACCATGATGAATTAGCAGAGAGAGAACAGTTTCTGTATCCTCCATTTTGCCGATTGATTAAAATTACCATTAAAAATAGGGACAAAGTAATTTGCGAAAAAGCAAGTAGTTTTTTGAATAATCTGCTCATTGGTAAGCTCGGCAAAAAGCGAGTTTTGGGACCTGCCGAGCCTGCCATTTCTAGAATTAGGAATCAGTACCTGATGGAAATTTTAATAAAAATAGAAAGGGGAAAGGTGAATTTGGAAGAAGCAAAATCGCGCATTGCAGGGGTGGTGGCGGAAACGAAACTAGAGAAAAGTTTTAAGGGGTCTAGGATTATTATTGATGTGGATAGTTATTGAATAGTAGTATGTAGCCATGCCTTGAGATTGCTGGTATCTATTAATGTCGATGTTAAAATGGTATAACAGTTACTTGGTAGTCTTTGCCTTGAGCTTTGCGGTTATACCAATAAATTTCCTTATTTTACAACCCAGAAAAAACGACGTAAAAATGCGATGACTATGAATAAGCAACTGTTACTAAAGAAAAGACCTGTAGGATTACCCACAAAAGATACCTGGGGATTGGTAGAAACTGAAATTCCAGCGCCTGGTGATGGGGAGATACTGTTGAAACTTGAATATATTTCATTAGATCCTGCGATGCGAGGGTGGTTGAATGATGTGCGTTCGTATATTCCTCCCGTGCAGATTGACGAAGTAATGCGTGCAGGAGGTGTTGGTAAAGTGATTGAATCTAATCATACTGATTTTAAAGTAGGTGATTATTTATATGGGAATCCTGGTGTACAGCAATATGTAGTGACTGATGGAAAAGGATATCATAAGGTGGATGCCTCGTTGGCACCTTTGCCTGTTTATACTGGCACGTTGGGTATGCCGGGGATGACTGCTTACTTTGGAATTTTGGAAGTAGGAGAACTGAAAGAAGGCGACGCTGTTTTGGTATCTGGTGCGGCGGGTGCAGTGGGTAGTGTGGTTGGGCAGATCGCCAAAATAAAAAACTGCAAGGTAATTGGTATTGCAGGTGGAGCAGAAAAATGTCAATACCTGATTGACGAACTTGGGTTTGATGGTGCCATTGATTATAAAAACCAAGATGTAAAAGCAGCAATAAAAAAGCATTTTCCAAAAGGAATTGATGTGTATTTTGATAATGTCGGCGGTGATATTTTGAATGATGCGTTAGGCAGGTTGGCAATGCATGCACGTATTGTGATTTGTGGTGCAATTTCTCAGTATAATAATACCACTCCTGTCAAGGGGCCGTCTAATTACCTGTCCTTACTAGTGAGTCGTGGTACTATGCGTGGGATGGTAGTTTTTGACCATGCTAAAAATTATGGTACTGCAGCCCAGCAAATGGGGCAATGGATGATGGAAGGAAAACTAAAATCACGAGAAGATATTAACGTCGGTATAGAAAATTTCCATGCGACATTTTTAAAATTATTTTCGGGAGAAAAAATGGGTAAATTGGTATTGAAGGTTTCGGAGGATTAATGAAAAACATATTGTACATATTGGTATTTCTATTTCTTTTTTCATGTAGTGATAAAAAGAAAAAGCCTGACTGGGTATTAGATAAAGCCGTGATGGTCGATTATCTGGTGGATATGCACATGCTAGAGGGAAAGCTCACTAAGTTGGGACTGGCTAAGGATTCAACCCAACAATTGTATGATGCATTTGAAAAAAAATTGTTTAAAAAACACGGACTGGTAGATTCAGTCTATTATAAAAGCTTTAATTATTATCTTGAATACCCAGAAGCTTTAAGCGAAATATATACCGCTGTGGTTGATAGCCTAAGTCACAAAGAGCAAATTGTCAAACAGGAGAAAGAGGCAAATGTGAAGGCGGCAAAAGAAAAAGCAGAGAAAGAAAAGCAGGCAGCACGCAAGAAGGCAGATTCACTAAAAGCTATTTTGAAGCATTGAATGATGTTTGCAATAAAATATACTTCCTTCGTTCACATCCCCGCTTCCTTGGTTTGTGTCCTCGCTTCCTTGGTTTGTGTCTCCACAAACCAATTTAGCACCTCCTTGGTTTGTGTCCTCACAGACCAACCTGACTATATAGTTACTAATAAATGATTTTTCCAAAAAGCATAGAAAAAAAACTTGGTTTTGATAAAATCAAGGAGCTCCTGAAAAAGGAATGCCAAAGTTCCCTTGGTGTGGCATTCGTAGAGAAGGTTAGAATTTCGACGGATTATAAAGTGGTCGACTTACTGATTTCACAAACTGAAGAATTCAGGCAGGTAATTACCAACGGTGAGTCTATGCCAAATGGTGACTTCTATGATTTTTCAGAAAGCCTAGAGCGAGCTAAGATTGAGGGTGTTTTTTTAGAGGAGGAGGTATTATATGATTTGAAAATATCACTGGAAACATTATTTGCGTGGCTTAATTTCTTTAAAATGCAGGAAGAAAGTGAGCAGTTAAAACAAATGGCAGCTACTACGGAGTTAGATACTTCGCTGCTCGATGCAATTGCTTCAAAATTAGATGATAAAGGAAAAATCAAGGATAATGCAACGCCTGAATTATTTCAGATTAGAAAGAAAATACAGCGCGACCAACGAAAGTTAAGAAAGTTGCTCGACCAAGTGTTGAAGCAGGCGATAGAAAATAAATACACAAAGGCGGATGCAAATATTACCATTAAAAATGGAAGGATGGTAATACCTGTACAGGCTGAGTTCAAGCGAAAAATCAAGGGATTTGTACAAGATGAATCTGCCTCTGGCAAACTAGTATATTTAGAGCCTACCGATGTGCTGGAAGTTAATAATGAAATTAAAGAGCTGGAATATCAGGAGCGTAGGGAAGTAATAAAAATACTGATTGCGCTTACTGACAAGGTGAGAGAGGAGCTTTATCCACTGAAGAGAGCGCTTATTTTCTTAAGCTTACTAGATTTCATTAGGGCGAAGGCAAAGTTTGCATTAAAGATCAAGGCGATTAAACCCACTTTTGTAAATAGCAATAGCATAGACTGGAAAGAAGCAACACATCCACTTTTATTTTTGGCACATCAAGAATTGGGTAAATCGGTCGTGCCGTTAGACATTGTATTGGATAATGAAAATCGGATTTTGGTTATTTCAGGGCCAAATGCAGGGGGGAAGTCAGTGTGCTTAAAGACGGTTGGTCTGATTCAATATATGTTTCAGGCTGGGATGCTTGTACCTGTGAGCGAGGAGTCAACGTTAGGTGTTTTTAAGAATTTTTTCATCGATATTGGCGATGAGCAATCCATCGAAAATGATTTGAGTACTTACAGTTCGCACCTGAGTAGCATGAAGTTTTTCTTGGAGCAGGCAGACAAGAAAACGCTATTTCTGATTGATGAATTTGGAACTGGTACTGACCCTAATTTTGGTGGTGCCATTGCCGAGGCGGTTTTGGAAAAGCTGAATGAGCAGAAAGCTTTTGGGGTTGTGAATACGCATTATTCTAATCTAAAAGAATTTGCAGAAAAATCAGCAGGCGTAGTGAATGGAGCAATGCGCTTTGATACTGAAAATCTGGCGCCGCTTTATAAGCTAGAAATCGGAAAACCAGGCAGTTCGTTTGCCTTAGAAATTGCGCAGAAAATTGGCTTGCAAAAAGACATCATTGATAATATCAAAGAAAAGTTAGGAACGGAAAAAGTGAATTTTGAGCAGCTGCTCTCTGATTTGGAGAGAGAGAAGTTTGCGCTGGAAAATGAGCGAAAAGCCGTGCAGGCGAACAATAATTCCTTGCAACAAAAACTAAAACGCTACCATGCGCTGACTGATGAGCTAAGTGAGAAGCGAAAAACAATCATCAATGAAGCAAAGGAGGAGGCGCACCGATTGTTAAAAGAAACAAATCAGCGTATTGAATCCACCATACGGGTAATTAAGGAACACAAGGCTTCTAAAACGATTACAAAGGATGTTAGGAAGAAGTTGGAAGTATTTAAGGAATCAATTAAAAAAGAAAAGGTCAAGAAGCCAGAACCTACCGTAAAAATTATAGAAGGGGCAATTGAAATTGGTTCATTTGTTCGAATAAAAGGGCAAGAGACGATTGGGGAAGTAATTGGCATGCGAGGAAAAGATGTGGAGGTTATTTTTGGTAGTTTGACTTCAAAACTAAAATTGAGCAGACTTGAAAAAGTATCAAAGGGCGTATTTAAAAAATCCTCTAAACCCACGGCAAGCAGAGGAATAGACTTGAGTAGCAAGATGGCAAACTTTAGTGCAAGATTGGATTTAAGGGGAAAAAGAGCGGCAGAAGCTTTGGCTATGTTAGACGTATTTATTGATAGTGCTTTGCTGTTCTCTTCTGGTGAGCTTCAAGTAGTTCATGGAAAAGGAGATGGAATTTTGAGGGAATTAGTAAGGAAGCAACTAAAGGGCTATAAGAATATTGTAAATATCCATGATGAACACGCCGATAGGGGTGGCGCTGGCGTCACTATTTTTGAGTTGAAGTAAACGGAGCGATTGCTTTCTTGGTAATAGTACCAACAGCAGAAGCCAATAAAGAGGTGGCGTTAAAAATTCGGATAAATTTTGTGAAAAACTACTGAACCAACCCCTGTTGAATCGCATATTTTACCAACCCTGCGGTGTTGCGGGCATCGAGCTTTCGCAGAATATTTTTACGATGGGTTTCTACCGTATGTTGACTGATAAATAGTTTTTCGGCGATTTCATTGGTGGTCATCTCTTGGGCAATCAATGTGATGACTTCTTTTTCTCTACGACTCAATTTGGCTTCTGCTTTTCTGGTTGCTTTCGGCGAAAACATACTTTGCATATATGCCTCTTTTACCTCAGGAGAAAAATAATTTTCCCCACGCATGATGCTGTTAATGGCTTGTAATAACTCTTTCTTATCTGCATTTTTCAAGAGATAACCGTTTGCTCCGTTTTTAATAAGTTTAGCAATTAAATCACTCTGCTTGTGCATGCTAAGTACGAGTGTTTTAACCTGCGTATGTTTCTTTTTTATTTCGTTATTTAATGCGATGCCATTCATTTCAGGCATGCTAATGTCTGTAATCACCAAATCAATTTTCGTATTGGATAGAATTTGCAATACACCATTTCCATTTTTTGCGGTATCAACAATTTCTAAATTCTCCTCATCTTCAAGCAGTGAGCAAAGTCCATCTAAAAACATTTTATGGTCATCTGCGATTACAATCCTTATTTTTTCCATGATTATACTGATTTATTGTTTGAAGGATACGGAATGTTAATATTTACAATAGTGCCTCTGTTTATTTGTGAATCTATGCTCAAATCCCCATTAATTGTATCTACCCTGTTTTTCATATTATGAATACCAATACCATTACTGCTTTCCGCTTGATTGAATCCCTTTCCGTCGTCCTCTACCATCAAGTTTAGGTAACCTTCGTGCTTGGTGAAATTAACCTCTACATGCGTAGCTGCCGCATGTTTGGTGATATTGTTTAGTAGTTCTTGAACAATGCGATAGATTTCTATTTTCATTTCTTCAGGAATCTGATTTAGTGCTTCTTCAGGATAGCAATCAATATTGCTGTCCCATTGTTGCGCAGCGGAGATTTCCTGAATATACCTTTCAAGCAAGTACACAAAGGGGATGTCATTGATTTTTGGTGGAATTAAATCATGAGAAATTGTTCGTACTTCTTCACAAGTAGCATCAATATTTTTGATGACATTATCTAGCTGATTGCCTACCTTATTGTTTCCAGCTATTTTCATCAAGCGCAGTTTTATACCTGCTAATGTGCCTCCAAGGCCATCATGTAGGTCCTTTGCTATTCTAGCCCTTTCCCTTTCTTGGCCATGAATACTTGCCTTCATTTTCTCAAGCTCTTTGTCCTTGATTAATTCACTAGTCTTCTGTTTATTAATTTCTTTGGTTTGCTTGGCTAATAAATTTTGAGCGGCAATTTTTTGCCTGAATACATATAACAAAATTAAAATAGGAATCAGCACAATAATAGAGCCTATGATCATCGTATTTCTGATAGTTGCCTGACGTTCAAGTTTGTTTTGATGCCTTTCTAAATTTGCCGCTTGCAGTTTTTTGTCTTTCTTCAATAGGCTAATTTCTTTCGAACGATTTTCCGAAATTAACTTATTTCTTTCTATCTCGATGTCCTGATACGCATTCTCTCTGCTGAGTAATAATATTTTATTCTCTTTTTTTTCAACCAAAATTTGTTTTTGAAGTTGTTGGTTGAGGAGCATATTTTTTTGTTGCCTGATTTTTAACCGTTGCACCTCTTTGTCATGCTGCAATTGCTTTATTTCTTTTTCTTTTTTCTCTGTTTTATATTTTGTTTCCATTTCAGCCATCTGACCACTGATGTCAGCGTTTAATATACTGTCTTTCATGCTGATGTATTCAGTTTGCGCTTCAAAGGCTTCTTTGTATTTCCCCTGACTTTTAAAAGCATCAATCTGATTGAATTTTATGGTATTTAGAATTTCCTTAGCACCTGTTTCTTTGGCGAGTACTTCACTTTCTTTAAAATAGTAACTTGCAGAATCGTAATTTTTGAGTGCTCTGTGAACAGATCCGATGTTACCATAGCTTATCGCTATATCATTTTTTAAACCCAATGATTTTTCAATCGCTAGCGCCTCAAAATAATATTTCAGTGATTCTTTAAAGTTTTCAGTTTTGAATTTAATTGTTCCGAGGCTACTTAGGACATTGGCTTCTCCTATTTTGTTGTCATTTTGTTTGCTGATTTTCAGCCCCTTTTTAAAAAAATACGCTGCACTATCATACTTATTTAAACTCACAAATACATTCCCTAAATTTACTAATGTTGTGTAATTTCTTTCTGTTTTAGGCTCAACAGCGATGCTTAGATTATAGTAGTCGATGGCTTCATCCCATTTGTTTTGTAGATTGTATAGGTTGGCTATATTATTATAAAAATCTGCCATTTGCTGTTTGTAACCTCCTTCTTCTGCTATTTTCAGTCCCTTTAAATAATATTCCATGGCAGGTTGATAATCATCCTGCATTCTATAAATGTTTCCTATATTATTATAGCCAATGGCGATGGCTTTAGGCTGGCCAATTTCTTTAGAAATCTTTAAACATTTTTCTAAATAGTGCAATGCTTCTTTAGTATTCCCTTGTAGTCTATTGATTTCGCCCAGTGCATAGTAGCAATTTGCCAGGTGTCCTGGCGCTTTTTCTTTATTGGTAATTTCTAGTGCTTTTTCTACAAATACTTTGGCTTGTTTGATGTCTTTGTACAAATACTCAACGTAGGCATTCATGAGCATATGAATCTTTTGCTCATCAGGATAGTTAGCAATGGCAGCGTCGATATTAATATACTTCACCTCTTGACATATGCCAATTTTGCTAAGTGACATCAGGATTAGAATGAATAGTAATTTTTTCAAAGGGTAAAAAATTATATAGAATACTGAATGTAACAAATAAACAGGAAAATTACAGAAAATACCTCACCCTTTATCCTTAATTGTAAAACTACCTGAATGTAGGTAGGTTGAGGTGGCACCATTTCAAATCACTGTTAATTGTACCTATGTTATCAAATCAAGTGATTCGGAAAATCCTCAATATTTTCGCAGCAAATTTGTTCCATGACCTGTTGCAGTTGCGTTTTTAGTATATTGATGGTATGGCTTCCTCCTTCAGTACCTAATGCGCCGACACCATACATAAACGGTCGCCCCATAAAGGTGAAGTCCGCTCCAGTAGCCATCATGCGTGCTAAATCAGGACCAGAGCGAATGCCTCCGTCAATCATTATTTTGGTTTTTCCTTTGCACGCAGCAATGATGCTTTTCAGAGAATGAATGGTTGACTCACCCGCATCTAACTGCCTACCACCATGATTGGAAATAATGATACCATCCATCCCCAATCCGATTGCCCTTTCGGTATCTTTGACGGTTGCCATCCCTTTGATGACAATTTTGCCTTTCCATTTATTGCGAATTGCTTTTATTTTATCTTCGTTTAACCTTCCTAAAAATGTTTTATCCATAAATGCACCCAGCTGTTTTAAGTTTAGTCCTTTGGGCATGTATGGTTCAAGGGTTTTAAAAGAAGGCTGTCCATGTTTTAATGTTTGCAATGCCCAGTCAGGCCTTTTGAAAATTTGTATAAGATTATTGAGTGTCATTCTTGGAGGTATTGCCAAACCATTTCTAATATCTCTAGGTCTATAACCAAATGTAGGCACATCAGCTAAAATTACTAACACTTCATAACCTGATGCTGCTGCCCGCTCCAAAATATCATTGGTAACTTTTTCTTCAGTAGGGTGATAAAGCTGAAACCAAGCTTTTCCTGCTGTTATTTCAGCAATTGTTTCTATACTACTTGTCGCAACGGTGCTCAGAATGAAAGGGATGTTAGCATCAACCGATGCTTTGGCTAAAATTTCTGATGCCTTAGGCCATATTAATCCTTGCAGCCCGATAGGAGCAATGCCAAAGGGTGCATCATATTCATGGCCATACAACGTGGTTTTCATGGATGAATGTGTATGCTTGCTCAAGTAATCAGGACGTAACTCCACCTCCTGAATTTCTGTCATATTTTTGTTCAAGTTCACATCAGCATTGCAGCCACCATCTAAATACTCAAAAGCAAACCTAGGAATTTTCTCTTTTGCTCTTGCTCTTAAATCAGAGATGGTTGGGTATTTAGGATTGTAGGGTAAGTTCATTTTCAGGGGGTGTCTTTTTTTGTGTACTAAATTTCTAATAAAAGCGGTGTTAGTTTTTCCATTTTATAATTTTCTTTCAAGAAAGCTGCGCTTAATTTTTTATTTGAAATTACCATGGCAGCACCAAGCGCCGATCCAAGGGGAGATTTTGTAGTTCTTATTTTATAATCTTGAAAATGATATGCCATGAGTTTTAGAAAAATATCATTGTCTGTGAAACCCCCATCAATATAAATCTGACGAATTTCTTTGTTATTTCCAATCGCCATTTTTATAGTTTGCACTTGTAAAGCCATTAATTCTATCATTAATTGATGATAGGCTTCCTCAAAAGTTTTAAAATCGGCGAGGTCTGTTTTGGATATTTCCTTCCGTTTCAAAGTGATGCCTTCAAATTTGAAATGAATATCAGGTGAGGACATCAGTTTCAGGTAAACATCTTGATTAAATTTAACACTACGATGTGTGCCATATTCTTTTCCATATAGTTTGCTTAATTTTTCCACCTGAATTCTATATTCATTCCCCATAAAAAAACGCGTGGCTTTCACACGCTTCCCATCAATGCGCATGTAATTCAAGCAATTATTTTCTAAATCTATCTGCGTCAAAACCTCCTTGTTAAAAGCATTGAGGGAAATGCTCCATGTGCCGGTTGACACCAGTAAAAATGGCTTCTTTTTGCTCAATACATAGGGCAACAGCGCAGCCGAACTATCGTGAATTCCTACACCTATTTTGATTTTTTTGTCGTGATAGGTCATGTTAATGCTTGTTTTTGTAGCAACAATTGGAGGAAGGATTGTATCTATTCCTTCCTTGTAAACCCAGTCGTGATATGAATTTGTCTTGAAATTCCAGAGGTTTGTGTGGCAACCAATACTAGTAAATTCGCTCAAGGGAATACCAGTAAACAAATATGACAAATACTGAGGAAAGTGAAGTGAATATTTTATTTGTTTGAATATTTTAAGTTGTGTTTTCTTAATCCAATATAACTGCAACCCTGAGTTTAAGGCACCACACTGTGGGGAGGCAGTTTCAGCAGCAATTGTTTTTATGTTGCCATGTGTTTTATAAAATGTATCTACTATTTCTTGCGGAATTGGTTTGGTGTAATTGTAAAGAGGGGTGAGCACTTTACCGTTTTTGTCGAGGTGGACAAAGCTCGCGCCATAGGTAGAAAAATTAATAGCTTTTACTTCAAACTCTCCTGCATTTAGAATTCTATCAAACCGTTCTTTGAGCCATTTTTTCAGTTCAGAAAGGTTTTCTGTTGGATAACCATCTTCATCTTCAATCTCCTCAAAACGTGAATATTCACGGTGTACCTCTTTATAATTTGAGTCGAACAAAAAGAACTTCTTATTTGTTTTGCCAATGTCAAAGACTGCTGTAACTTTTTTTTTGCCCATGTTTTGTTATCACTAAAGTATATACTTTTACTAAGTATAATTAAAATAGTAAACTGTAATTCAAAAATCTATAATCCTGTAGCAATTGTTTTGCTTCCTCGCTCCTTGATTAATTCTTTTCTGATATTCAAAGTTCGATAGGTTTCGACAGGATCTACCACACC
>CAYRIF010000110.1:0-11250 GCA_964424205.1 uncultured Roseivirgaceae bacterium
ACAACTTCAAAGCGTATTTACGGTTTAAATCGGACTTTAAGCATAGACTTATCGACGGCGAAGCCTTGCTTTTTTGATTGTATGGTTACTTGAAAAAATACTTGTTGGGCATCTATTTTTCATATGTTAATTGATGTTAAACATCCCTGAAAAGATGCGACATCACTAGATTGGATACTCGAACTAGAATAATTGGATGCTGTTTGGAAATTTGGGCAGAATGTTTTTTCATGTGTAAGTCAGGCAGAGAGCTAAATGAAATTGTCAAAACTTATTAAGTAATGGTTCTATTAGAGAATAGAAAGATAAAATTCGCTGTTGTGGGCTGTGGTCATATTGGAAAGCGACATGCAACAATGGTTGATAGAAATTCAGAAACTGAAATTGTAGGTATTTGCGACATCAGGCCAAGGGAAGAGCTAGGGATTGAAGAGTTGGTTGTCGAATTTTATAATAATCTTGATGACTTGCTTGAGATGGATTTTGATGTGCTGAGTGTATGTACACCCAATGGTTTACATGCTACACAAGCCATTAAAGCATTAAAAAAAGGGAAGCACGTATTAGTAGAAAAGCCAATGGCATTAACAAAGGCTGATGCTGAGAAGGTTATTTTTAAATCCCTACACCACTCAAAACATGTTTTTGCTGTGATGCAAAACCGTTATTCTCCGCCGTCTGTTTGGATAAAGGAAGTGATGGAGAAAAGGATATTGGGGAATATTCACATGGTGCAATTGAATTGTTATTGGAATAGAGATGATCGTTATTACTATAAGAATGGTGTGCATCACGCATGGCATGGGACGAAGGAATTAGATGGGGGTACTTTATTTACACAATTTTCTCACTTTATTGATTTGTTATATTGGTTATTTGGGGATATTACAAATATCCAAGCAAAGTTTGGTGATTTTGCCCATAAAGAGTCAACAGAATTTGAAGATTCAGGGAATGTGATTTTTGACTTCGTAAACGGAGGGATGGGCGTTTTGAATTATTCTACAGCTGTATGGGATAGTAACCTAGAAAGTAGTATGACTATTATTGGAGAGAATGGTTCAGTTAAGGTGGGTGGACAATATATGAATGAAGTGGAGTATTGCCATATTAAGGATTATGAAATGCCTAAGTTAGCGGAGTCAAATCCTGCTAATGACTACGGTGCCTACAAGGGGTCTGCGAATAATCATCCATATGTGTTTGAGAATGTTGTGGATGTTTTGAAGGGACGAAAGCCTATGACTACCAATGCTTTAGAAGGGATGAAGATTGTGGATATTATTGAGCGGATTTATCAATTGAAAGCTAGATGAAAAAAGTAATTGCAATTGTTGGGGCACGCCCCCAATTTATAAAGCACGCTACAATTGATATCGCAGCAAGAGGACTTATTGACTTGGTTACTATTCATACAGGACAGCATTATGATGAAAAAATGAGTGCTATTTTTTTCAATCAATTAAATATCTCCAAACCAACCTATATGCTTCAAACAGGTGGATTTGGGCATGGAAAACAAACGGGTTTGATGATGATAGAAATTGAAGAAATAATGAAAAAAGAAAAGCCAGAAGCAGTATTGGTGTATGGGGATACGAATTCTACATTAGCGGGGGCACTCGTCGCAGCTAAGTTACATATCCCTGTATATCATGTAGAAGCAGGACTAAGAAGTTATAATGCCCAAATGCCAGAAGAGATAAATAGAGTACTTACCGATCATGTGTCGACATATTTATTCGCTACATCGGAAATTGCAGTTGAAAATTTGCGGAAAGAAGGAATTGTTACTAATGTTACTAATGTTGGAGATGTGATGCATGATATGATTTTGATTGCTCAAAACACCATTAATAAAAATACGAAAGTACGACCATATATTTATGTAACCTTACATCGGCCTTATAATGTAGATGACGAAAATAGGTTGACACTGATATTAAACGCATTAAATGGCTTGTCAAATGAAATTATTTTTCCAATCCATCCAAGGACTAGAAAGCGAATGAAAGAATTTGGATTGATAGAAAAAGAGTATCAAAATATTTCCTTCGTTGAGCCGGTATCCTATTTTGAAAATATTGAGTATTTGTATAATTCTGTGGGGCTTGTAACGGATTCTGGTGGTATGCAAAAAGAAGCCTACTGGCTAAAGCGAAAATGTGTAACTATTCGAACAGAAACGGAGTGGGTTGAAACGTTGGAGAATGGATGGAACCTTTTATTGTTTGATGATTTGACAGATATAGAGAGTAATTTACTCAGTCCTAGTAAAGCATATAGAAAGTTATATGGCAGAGGAAGTTCAGCAGAAAAAATTGTAGAAATTGTAATCCAGGACTTGAACGGTGAATAGTTTTATTCGTAGGTTTTTGCAAAGAGGTTTTGTTGTAAATGTCTCAAAGATTGTCTCTGGTATGCTTGTTGGACAGGTCTCCATTTTTCTCTTGTCCCCTTTTCTTACAAAAATTTACCAGCCTGAGCAATTTGGCGTATTAGGTTCGGTTCAATCGATTGTGGCAACAATATGGGTGATTGCAACGTTGCGATATGATTTGGCTTTGCCTCTTGTGAAAACTAAAAAAGAAGCCAATTCCTTATTGACTATAACTTTAGGTTTTTCTGCTTTCTTTTCATTGTCCCTGTTGGTGTTTCTTTTTTTTGCGATAAGAATAACTGATTTTGGGGGATATGAGTATTTAAAAGAGATGTATTGGCTTTTACCAATAGGCGTGCTTTTAATTGCATGGTTTTATTCGTTGTCATTTTATTTGATTGGAAAAAAGCAATTCTCAGCAGTATCAATGGCTAAAGGAGTGCAAGGTGCTGGAATGGGATTGGGACAGTTGTTACTAGGGCTTATTAGTGCCTCGTCCCTATTTTTAGTAATTGGTTATTTACTTGGCTACTTATTAGCAATTTTAGTACAGATAAAGAAAGGGTTTTCTTCCTTCCAAAGTTTGGCAAGAAGGGTGCATTCTGGGCAGAGTGGCTTATTGGAAACAGCAAAAAAATTTAAGCAATTTCCTCAATATAGCGTGGTCTCATCATTTGCAAATATTGCCAGCACACAAATTCCAACTGTCCTCCTTGCAATAGTCTATTCACCAGAAATTGCAGGTTTTTTTTTTTTAGCACAAAGGATTTTGGGAATGCCAATCGATTTGTTGGCAACATCAATTGCACAGGTATATTTAGGGGAGTCTGGAAAAATTATTGAAGAAAACCCCATTAAGGTGTTAAAACTTTTTAAGAAGATAGTTCTCGTAATGACATTAATTGGTGTTTTACCTATGTTGTTGATTCTTTGGAAAGGAGAATGGATGTTTGAATTTATATTTGGAGAAGATTGGCGGATGGCTGGTGTGATGGCAAAGTACTTAACATTTATGTATTTTACACGAATGATTTTGACACCGCTGTCGCATACTCTTATTGTGTTGAAAAAATTAAATATTCAATTAGGTTGGGATATTCTACGTTTAGTTTCTTTACTTACTCTTTTTTGGTATTTTAGTATTGTGAACATACCAATTACGAAATTTACATTTTGGTTTAGTCTTTTGATGGGTGGATTATATGTTTTTCATGGGTTGCTGTGCTTTTATTATTTGATGGGAAAAGCGGTGGGTGCTAAGAGAGTTAATATAAGTTGAAAAATGAAAAAAAATAATAAAAAATTATTAATGGTAACGGTTGGCTTTCCTCCTCGAGGTGGAGGAGGGGTGCAACGTAACGTTAAGTTTTTAAAGTATTTAACTCGTTTAGGCTGGCAAACAAATGTGTTAACAATTAAGGATTCTAGCTTTTTTGTTAAAGATCATTCGTTATTAGAAGAAATTAAAGAAACTAGTATATTTAGGTCTAATTCCTGGGATCCAATTACAGTGACAGAAAATATTAAGAATGTCGTTGGGAAAAACAAGGCTAAAAAACAGGTGCAAAGTGTACAAACGGGAGGTAGTAGCTTGAAGGATGATGCTTGGTATGCGACCTTCTATCGAAAGCTAAGAGAATTTGTAATGCTACCAGATGCCTATGGAGGATGGATTCCTTTTGCTTATTTTTTGGGAAAAAGGATTGTGAAAATTAAAAAACCGACAATCCTTTTTGCATCATTCCCCGGAGCGTCTAATGCAATTATAACTTATAAATTGTCAAAAAAATTTAAAATACCCTATATCATTGATTTTAGAGATGCTTGGGTTGATGATCCCTATGTTACTTATCCTTCTAGGTTTCACAAAAAGTTGCAAGCCTATTACGAAAAAAAAATAGTAACGGGAGCTTCACGAGTGGTTGTTTACGGAGATGTTTTGAAGGCGATTTTAGAGCAAAAGTATCCTGCTATTATTGGAAAGGTAGATGTCATTACAAATGGATTTGACCCTGAAGATCTAGAGAAGGTTGTGCCCAAGGATAAAGATTCAAGGAAAGTAAGAATTGTTTATTCAGGAGCAGTGTCTTTTGATCGTAAAGCAAATTTTTATTCTTTTATTGATGCTCTACAGCTTCTTTCTAAGGAGATTTTGGAGCGATTAGAAGTTATATTTGTTGGAAAAAAATATGAATGGGCATTTAAACTTGTAAATGAAAAGGGGCTAAGTAATACAGTTAGTTTTACGGGTTATTTGAAGCATGAGGATTCGCTTAATTATTTAGCAAGTGCAAATGCAGCCCTATTGTTTCTAGCAAAGGGAGACTTGGTGGCTTTCACGGGAAAGGTCTTTGAATATGTTGGCTTGAAGTTACCAATTCTTGCTTGTATTGAAAAAGAAGGAGTTTGTGCAAAGATGCTCACTTCTATTAATCATGACCAAGGAGTATGTGATCCGAGCTCTGCGGTGGCTATTGCGGAGAAAATTAAGATTCTAGTGCAGGATGGGCTTCCAAGGTTAGAAGGAGCAAATATCACAGCTTTTTCTCGGAAAGAGCACTCTTTAAAGATGGATAAAATTCTGTCTAGTATCTTGAAATTACAGTAAGGTTGATATATAGTTTTATTACGATTGTTGTTTCTTTTTTAACTCTGGGTTATGCTTTATTTATTTCAAGAAGAGATTTTTTTGCAAACCCAGTGTTTTATTTTACGGCTTTTCAGATTATTAATTTTTTAGGGACAATACCGCTATTAGATTTCAATGTTGATGTTGATCGTATCTATTTTTTTGTTTATGTGGTCTCACTTTTATCTATGTTATTCGGTTTTGTTCTGGGTGATGTTTTTTTTCCAGTAGAACGAAGAGCAATTATTGCCTGGCAAAAGTTTCCGTTAGAAGTAAATGTAGGAATAGTTTATGATAAACTAATTTTTGCATTGGTTTTGTTTAGTGTTATGATATCAGTTTTGTATTTCATTGCCGTTGGCTATAATGTCTTTTTACTAGGGATTATTAATTTATTTTCAGGTGGCGGGGTCGTAGAGAATGTTAGTGACCTCCGGATGGCATCTTATAACTCGGACATGACAGGAAATTATTATTACCCTGGATATGTCAATCAATTTAAGGATACTCTTTTGCCTATTTCTTTATTTTACCTATGGGCAAAAAGGAGAATAATACAAAGGAGAAAATTATTTTTGAAGTATGTACTGACGTTTCTTTCTTTGGTGTCAGTAGTATTAATTCTTGGAACAGGGCAAAGAGGGGCATTTGTGTTAGCGATGTTGCAAGGAGGCGCTTTTTTGATGGTTGTATCTAACCAGAAAGAAAGAAGAAAGATAATTATTTTTGGTGCTTCTTTTCTAATGTCATTTATGATATTGAGTACATTTATGATAGGGCGTACAAGTAGTGGGGTTTTTAATTTGGGCGAGTCACTTAGTGCTATTTGGTGGAGAATAGCGAGCGCTAATCAGACTGGTGCTGTAATTGGATTTAGAGAAATAATATATAAGGAGCCTGCACAATGGGGCGCAGAGTTTTGGCAATCAATAGTTGGATTATTGCCAGGAGTACGAGGCAGTATGCTCTCCAATAGAATTGCACAGAAAATATGGGGAGGGTATGGAACGGCACCGCCATCGAATTGGGGGGCAATTTATTATGATTTTCATTGGTTTGGATTAGTTCTGATTCCAGCTATTTTCTCCATTTTTATTAAATATCTATATTCAAGATTTTACCAAAAGGAAAAAGTACTTTTTAGAGTGCTAGTATATGTGGCAGGGTTTGTGATTTTAGGGACTTGGATTGCAGGCAATTTAGTTAATTATTATTTTAATGTTGGATTATTTGCAATTGTGTTACTCAGGGGACTAATGCTTCTTTTTACAGCTCTTTTTGGAAGGAAAAAATTATTAATAAACAGCTTCTAGGATGCTAATTTACGATGTTTTGTTTGTTGAAAAAAAAAACAGAAAAATGAATACCAGAGAATATCAAATTTGCACGAAATGCGTCATGGACACCACAGATACAATGATTTCTTTCGATTCAAATGGTGTATGTGATCACTGTAATGACTTTTATGCTAATGTGGAACCAAATTGGGATACTGGCGAGAAGGGGCGGAAAGAGTTGGAGGAAATAGTAAAAAAAATTAAGCAAGATGGAAAAGGTCGTGATTTTGATTGTATCATTGGAATGAGTGGAGGAGCAGATAGTTCCTATTTGTTGCACGTGGCAGTTACGGAGTTCGGCTTAAGACCATTAGTCTTCCATGTGGATGGAGGGTGGAATTCCCAGATCGCAGTTAATAACATAGAAGTCCTTGTAGATAAGTTAGGGCTGGACCTATATACAGAAGTGATTAATTGGGAAGAGATGAAGGATTTTCAATTATCTTATTTTAAAGCGGGAATTGCAAATATTGATGTCCCCCAAGATCACGCTTTTGTCGCAACCCTTTATAATTTTGCATATAAGCATAAAATTAAACATATATTAAATGGTAGCAATATCTCGACGGAATGTGTGAGAAACCCATTGGAGTGGATTTATTATGGTACAGATATGGCTCAAATAAGAGATATTCAGAAGCGATTCGGAACAGTTCCATTAAAGACCTATCCGTTTAGTAATATATTGAGGCATAAAATTTATTTGAGGTATTTTAGGGGTGTTAAAGTAGTTAAACCATTAAATTATTTGCCATATATTAAAGCGGAAGCTATGAGTGAACTGGAGCGAATATATGGTTGGCAACCCTACCCCCAAAAACATTTTGAGTCGAGATTTACAAAATTTTATGAAGGGTATTGGTTGCCCAAAAAATTTGGATATGATACTAGGAAAGTACAATATTCTAGTTTGATTCTAACAAATCAAATGACAAGAGTTGAAGCATTGGAGAAATTAGAAAAGCCAGCTATTGACCCGCAAGAAGCCAAGCATGATTTTGAGTATATTGCTACAAAGCTGGGTATAACAGTAGAAGAACTGGAAAGTTATTTTAATGCCCCAAATAAGTCTTACAAAGACTATAAAAACCATGAGGCAATGTTTAATGTTGGAGCAAGAATAATGAAAATGTTAGGATTGGAAAAATCAATTAAAAGATGATTGGAATTATTAATTATGGCTCTGGGAATGTATTTGCTATTGAGAATGTCTACAAAAAGTTAAACATTGAATACAAAATTGTTGAGAGCCCCGAAGATATGAGACTGATGGATAAATTAGTTCTGCCAGGAGTAGGTGCATTTGATGAAGTCATGAGTTTGTTGTTACAATCAGGGCTGAAGCAAGTATTAGACGAGCAGGTATTAGAGAAAAGTGTTCCAATTTTGGGTGTTTGTGTTGGAATGCAAGTGATGGCTAAAAGTAGTGAGGAAGGTAAGATGGCTGGGTTTGGCTGGATTGATGGAATAGTAAAGAAGTTTGATGCAACAAAAATGGAAAGGAAGCCATTTCTTCCTCACCTTGGGTGGAATTCTATAGAAAAAAAGGGGGAACCTGAAATATTAGATGGTGTAGATTCTGAGTTTGGGTTTTATTTTCTTCATACTTATTATTTTTCTTGTAATAATGAGAATGACGTTGTTTCGTTTACTAATTATGGAGAGCGGTTTGTTTCTGCTCTGAACTCAAGAAATATATATGGTGTACAGTTTCACCCTGAAAAAAGCCATACGAATGGAATGAATGTCTTTAAAAATTTTGCAAAACTGTAGTGTATGCTTAGACCAAGAATTATACCCGCATTGTTGGTTCGTAATAGGGGGTTAGTTAAGACCATACGCTTTAAAGAGCCAAAATATGTTGGCGATCCCATAAATGCAGTGAAGATATTTAATGAAAAAGCTGTTGATGAGTTGATGGTATTGGACATTGATGCAACTTTGGAAAATAGAGAGCCTGATTTTCAGATGATAAAGAATTTGGCTGCTGAATGTCGAATGCCATTTTGTTATGGTGGAGGCATAAAAACAGCGGAGCATGCAAGAAGGATTATTCGACTTGGTGCAGAAAAAGTCGCCTTAAGCTCTGCCGTTGTTAAGAGACCAGACATTGTCATTGAAATAGCTACAGCGGTGGGATTACAAAGCGTCGTTGTTGTGTTGGATGTTAAGAAAAAAGGTATATTTGGGAAGTATGAAGTAGTCCTAGAGAATGGTCAAAAATATACAGGAATTAACCCAATTGAGTTTGCAAAGAAAGTAGAAAGCTTAGGGGTTGGAGAGATTATTATCAATTCAGTCGATAAGGATGGAACAATGCAAGGGTATGACTTGAAATTAGCAAAAGCTATTAGAGCAGCGGTGTCGTGCCCTATTTCAATATTAGGAGGCGCAGCGTCTTTGGCTGATATTGGAGAGTTAGTTAAGGAGCTCGGTGTGGTAGGGGCTGCGGCAGGCAGCCTTTTTGTTTTTAAAGGTAAGTACCGAGCCGTTTTAATAAACTATCCGACGATTGCTGAAAGGAAACCTTTAAATATAAATGTCTAAGATGACAAATAGTTTTGGAGATGGTTGGCGAAATTTATATTTGTTGATTCCAGTGATTCTTGGTGTTGCTATGGGGGTCTATTTCGTTCCACTATTATATAAAAAATTACCTTCCGACTATGTACGAACACGGTTAATTTTAGAAGCCTTAGCGCCTTCCAACCAAGAAAAACCTGATATTATAATATTTGGAAGTAGTGTCGCGATGGCATCAGTAAATGGTAATGTGTTAATGGATAGTTTAGGAGGAGTCGCCTATAATTTAGCAAGCACTGGTCAAAGTTTTCCAGAAAGTTTGCTGTATTATAGTAAAATTAATAGACCGACAGCAGTGGTTGTTCAATTTGTAGGAGTAGATGAATTGATTAATAAACCAGTTTTAGAGAAACAAAAAATTAGAAATTTTAGATTGTATGGATATACTGCTGATCAAGAAACAAATAAGCTTTTGGCGCCAATTGATGTTCATTATCTTCATAGTTCTTTTTTAAAAATTAAAGTAGATTCTCGAGCACTTATTTCGAACTCTATTAATAGAGTTGCACGGGGGCTTTTGCGTAAAGACCTAAACCTATCTGATCTCAATTCTGAGCTTTTTTATCCAACACCATATACAGTTAGATTACCCAAGGTGAAATATGATGCTCTTATTAAGGAATATAACCCAAAAGAAAAAATAGATGCTATTAACCTAGATTCCAGTTTTGTGAACTTATGTAAAAATGCAGATGATTTTTTATTCAGAAGAGGTGTAAAGTTTTTTTTAGTGATAAATCCCACAAACCCATCCTTAACAAATTATACACCTGCTTTAGGAAGAAAAATTGACTTGGCAATGGCCAACTGCGGTTTTAGGCATTTGAATTATCTAAATTTCTTTAGCTTGCTTGAAGATAAGGACTTTATTGATAATTGTCACCCCGCACCAGCTGGTGCTAACAAAATTACACAAGAATTATTTTTGCAGCTAAATATTAAAAATTAGGTATGCTTTTTCATTCGGTAACCTTTCTGATATTTTTTTTACTGCTATTGATTGTCTTGCTTTTTCTAAGAAATAATAAGCAAGAAAAGGTTGTGTACCTTGTGTTTAGTTGCGTTTTTTACATGTGGTGGAATCCTGTTTTTATTTTACTCATTTTCTTGTCAACAATTGTTGATTTTTATTTGGGTAGGAAAATATTTGAAACGATTGATAAAAAAGCAAGAACCTTTTTTCTGCTCCTTAGTGTTTCCTTTAATTTAGGCTTATTGGGTTTTTTTAAGTATTTTTACTTCTTCGAAAATAGTTTGTTTTTTATTTTTAGACAATTTGGATATGTCCCGAATTGGGTTGATTTAAAAATAGTTCTTCCTGTTGGTATTTCTTTTTACACCTTTCAAACGATGAGTTACTCTATAGATATTTATCGGAAGGATCTGAAACCTGCAAATTCATTTTTAGATTTCGCAGTTTTTGTATCTTTTTTTCCGCAACTTGTTGCAGGACCAATTGTTAGGGCACGAGACTTTCTTTATCAACTAAAGACAAGACGTGTAATCTCTTTTAAAAAGAAATATATATTGTTGATTTTGAAGGGGTTATTTAAAAAAGCAGTAATTGCTGATCAATTAGGAGTGTTTGTTGATAGTATTTACCATACACCAGATTCATTTCCAAGTATTATAATTTGGATTGCTACAATTGCTTTTTCTATTCAAATTTATAGCGATTTTTCGGGATACACTGATATGGCAATAGGGATTGCTAATGTTCTAGGGTTTAAATTCCCCTTAAATTTTAATAGACCTTATTTTGCAATCACCCCATCAGACTTTTGGCGAAGATGGCACATAAGTCTTTCTACATGGTTGAAGGATTATTTGTATATTTCTCTTGGGGGAAACAAAAAGGGCACTATACTTACTTATAGGAACTTAATGCTTACGATGCTGATAGGTGGGTTGTGGCATGGGCCTAGCTGGAACTTTGTTATTTGGGGGTTTTTGCATGGGGTGATTTTAATTGTTTATCGTGTTCTGAAGGTTGACTCTTTTCTTGCTGTTAAAAATAAAAGAATATTTAATGTTTTATCTTGGGTAGTTGTACAGTTTTGGGTCTTGTTAACATGGATTAGTTTTAGACAGACGGATTTCTCTAAAATGATAGTAACAATGAAGAAGTTTCTTGTATTTGACTTTGATTTTTCACTTCAAAATATTGGACTTGGACGGCTAGGAATTTTCTCTGCTTTTTTTATTATTTTACTTTTTTGGAGTATCCACTTATACTCATATCTAGTTGGAGGGATAGATTTAAAGTGGAAAAATTTTTCATCATTTAAATTATTTGTTCTTCTATTTATAGTTGGTATTTT
>CAYRIF010000111.1:0-11228 GCA_964424205.1 uncultured Roseivirgaceae bacterium
ATAAATGTATCTCTTTCATTGGTTGTAATGAAAATGAACCATACTGCTCTTCTTTGGGAACATTCTTATCTAACAATTCCTTCAGGCGAGTGGTTATCCCAGCGCTGTTGGCATGATCGCTTAACAAGCAAAAAGTAGAAAAACTAGCATTCCCCCAACTAGGGTTTTTATAAAAATAGGTGTCTTTAAAAGAAGCAATAATATTGCAATCCAGTGTGCTATTATTTGGAAAGTCCTTAAACACTCCGGTAATTTCTAATGGAGTGTCGTTATCCACAGTAATCGTTTTCCCTATCGGGTCTTCTGATCCAAAATATTTCTTAGCACTACTTTGCGATAATACCGCTGTATTTGGTCTTTCAATTGCCTTTTTAGCGTCTCCTCTTAAAAAAGTAATATTAAAAATATTGAAAAACTCATTATCTGCCCAATAGAGATTTTTTTCGGTGAAATTGGTATTGCCAGTATGTACAAAAGCGATATCTCCAAAGTTATGTTTCAACATTCTAGTCACTGCTTTGACCTGTGGAATATCATTTTTCATAGCCGGAGCAAGTGCCGCTGGCGCATTACACAAAACCTGTTTTTGACCCTCATAATCAATGTGAAATAAGACTCTATATATGTTTTGGTTATTGGTATACATGGAATCGAAACTCCGTTCATTAGTGATGAACAAATACAACACAATGGTAATCGCCAAGCCTAAAGAAAGCCCGAGGATGTTAACGGCAGAAAACAATCGATTAGATTTTAAATTCCGCCATGCTATTTTGATATGATTTTTTAACATAATTATTTGTTTTTTAACTGACAGGTTTTTACCCCTACGCCAAGGCTTCGGTGTACAGGGAAAACCTGTTAGTCTTGTTAATTTATTCTGTTTGTAAACTTTTTACTGGGTTTGCATGCGCTGCTTTCAACGCTTGTATTCCTACGGTCAATCCTGTAACCAAAAATGCAATTAGTCCTCCCAAGCCTAGCATCCACCAGGTGATGTCTATACTATAGGCAAAACTATCCAACCATGATTTCATCAGCCACCACGCCAACGGAAATGCAATGATGGCAGCAAGTACTACTAACACAATAAAGTCCTTGGAGAGTAACGTTACAATTTTCGCTACGCCTGCCCCTAACACTTTTCGGATGCCTATTTCTTTAACACGCCTTTTTGCCATGAGCGAAATAAGACCGAACATGCCTAAACAGGAAATGAAAATAGTCATGAAGGCCACAAAATTTATGATTTTCAATATTCCTCCGATTAAAGCGTATTGGTCACTTATTTTATAGCTTAATTCCTCTGGAAGAAATTCCTTGCGTGTAGGGATTTTCTTAAAATCGCTTTCAAGCGAGGCAAGTACATTTTTCTCTTGACCCTCAGCAATTCGCAAGCTCAGATACCGGTTATTACCCAACCCCCGCTTTCCGCCATAATAGTGAATGATAGGCTGTATGCCTGCTTGCATGCTCTGGTAATGAAAATCTTTCATTACCCCGATTACTTTATAGGTTTTTTCGGACTCCCCTTTCCCAATTAGTGTTTTGTTTTCTATGTCCTTCCATCCCAACGCCTTCATTGCTTTTTGATTGATAATGACCGAGTTTTCCTCCGTGGCCTTCAGGCTTTCATCAAAATCACGACCCATCACCAGGGGTATTTCAAAGGTTTTCAAATATGCAGCATCAGCATGTGCCCATCGTATTCGTACTTCCGCTTTGGTATCCGCATCATAAAAGGTATTGTAATTAAATGTATAGTCTGAAGGCACCATCCTACTTGTTGAAAAACCTAACACATGTGGGTTTGCTTTTAATTTGTCAGCAATGATATTAAAATAGGATGCTGCGGCTTCCTTGTTTTTATATTCTAAGTTGAGCTTTGCGACAACTACATTTTTTTCATTGAATCCCAAAGGAGAATTCTTCATAAAACCAATCTGACTATTCAGGATAATGGCTACACATATAAAGAGTATTGCTAGGGCAAACTGTAGGGTGATGAAAGCGTTTCTTACAAAAAAGTTTCCCTTGGTTGCATCTATTTTTCCTTTGATTGCTGTAGTAATTGGCAATACAATAAACCGCATGGCAGGCAATATGCTGACAATTAATGTGATGAGAAAACCAAGCCCCAAATAATAGAAAATGACTGGATAATTTTGCTTCGGGTTGAGTTGTATTCTACCGTAGCTTGCACCAAAAATATCATTGAGCGCATCAAATAACACAGTTACATATAATAGTCCTGCGATGAGTAGTGCGGTAAAAATTAATAGGGCATTCTCCACAAAAAATTGGATTAAGACCCCTTTTTTACCGCCCCCTAATACCTTGCGGACTGCAATTTCTTTGGTACGGGCGTACATGATTGATGCATTTAAATTAAGTAGGTTTACCAAGACAATGAGTAGCACGAAGATTGCAGTACCAATGGCACCTCGAATGATTACTTTCGACATCGGTGCTAAATCATCTCTTATATTTGAATAGGGCGCTAGTTTTATGCTTTTAACAGTAGAAGGGTCAACATATTTAGCCGCAACAATGTCCATTACTTGTGCTTCAAACTTTGCAAGATCCGTGGTAGGGCTCAAGCGTAAAAATGCTACCGAAGAGGTATTGTACCAACTTGTTGCAACAGATTCTCGAAAGTTCGCATCATCATTAAGCAACTCAGTTGTCATCAATACACCAAGTCGCAATGAAGCATATGGACTGATTGGTGCTAACACTCCTGTCACGGTAAGGCTTAAGCTATCCTCTGCCACTAAGGTTTTTCCAACCGGATTTTCCACTCCGAATATACGTTGGCTCGCCTCAGCAGTAAGAACAATTGAATATTTTTTTTGAAGGGCTGTTTCAGGATTACCATGTTGTAAGGGTAGCGTAAAAACCTTCAAAAAATCTGTATTTACATACGTTGCATTTTCTTGAAATTCCCTTTCGTTATACTGTAACCACGGGGCATTCCAACCGATGGCTTGCGTGGCTGCCATCACATCCGGCGAGGAACGAACGAGCTCATCTAACAGCGGGTATGGTGTTTGTGCCAAAACATCCCCGTTAACGGTGTGTGTCTTTAGGTAATACAATTCTTCTTTATTTTGAAATGCAGATTCGGCATTATAGTAGGAGTAGACGGCAAACATTTGAGACATGATGCAGGATAGTCCAATGGTAAGTCCAATGAGATTAAGCATGGAAAGCATTTTATTCTTTCGCAGATTTCTTAGCCCAATTTTAATGTAGTTGTTAAACATAATTATTTTTTTAGAAGATTCTAATTCATTTCAAGTTATTGCTCTACCTATTCCTACTTTCAGTCACCACTTTTCCATCAAAAAGATTGATGATTCTATGGGCATATTGCGAATCTCTATCCGAGTGCGTTACCATCACAATGGTCGTGCCTTCTTGGTTTAGCTCCGTTAATAAATTCATTACCTCAATACCATTTTTTGAATCCAAATTTCCGGTGGGCTCATCTGCCAAAATCAATTGTGGTTTGGTGACTACCGCCCTTGCTATTGCCACTCTTTGTTGCTGCCCCCCAGATAATTGTACTGGAAAATGCTTCTTTCGGTGCCCTATTTTCATTCTTTCTAACACTTCCATCACCTTTTTCTTACGTTCGCTTTTATTCATCTTAAGATAAATCAATGGCAGCTCTACATTTTCAAAAACTGTCAATTCATCGATCAGGTTAAAGCTCTGAAACACGAAGCCTAAATTTCCTTTACGTAAGTCGGTTCGTTGTCGCTCTTTAAGATCTGCTACCTCATGACCTGCAAATTTATAACTGCCCTCCGTTGGATTGTCAAGCATGCCTAAGATGTATAACAAGGTTGATTTTCCACATCCTGAGGGACCCATGATGGCGACAAACTCGCCTTCCTTCACATGGAGGTGCACATCGTTTAGTGCTAGCGTTTCAATATCTTCAGTACGAAAGCTCTTTTTAAGGTTTATAATTTGTATCATTCTTTATGTGTATTTAATTTTTTAAAACTATTTTTTCTGCATCTCCGAAGCTGTCATAGCCAGAGGTTATTACTTTTTCTCCTGCCGTCAAGCCTTCTAGCAATTCATAATATCTTGAGTTTTGTTTCCCTATTCTGATGGCTCTTTTTGTGGCGATTTCGCCTGCCTCATCCACTACAAAAACATATTGCCCTCCCGTACTTTGGTAGAAACCTCCACGTGGTATCAGCAATGCTTCCTTCGATTCACCTAATTGTAATTTAATATTATAGCTTTGCCCTGCTCTGATTGTTTTTGGTTTTTTATCAGTGAATACCAAGTCTACTTTAAATTTTCCATTGCGAACTTCTGGATATACCTTTCTTAATCGTAGCGTATATTCAGTATCATTACGCACCAAGACCGCTGTCAAATCACGCCGTACTCGGTCGATGTAGTGTTCATCAATGGTGGCTTCAATTTTAAAGTCTGTTAATACATTTATTTGACCAATCCGTTCTCCACGATTGATGCTTTGTCCTATTTCGGCATCTAAAAAACCCAACTGACCATCAGCAGGCGCACGCACATTCAGGTAGTCAATTCTTTCATAAACCATGGACAATGTTTTTTTCATCCTAGCCAAATCTGAGTCTAGTCCTTTGAGTGAAGTGTTTCTTAGTTTATCATCCTGCTGCGTCTGAATTTTGACAATCTCATTTTTCTTTTTAGAAAGTTCATAATTTTCTTTGGCCGTTAAATACGTCTCTTTGGCTATCAATTCATCCTTATAAAGTGCTGCATTTTGTTCGTACGCTCTTTTTAATTTTGTGAGTTCGTACTCGGAGGTAACCAAATCTTTTTTACTTTGAATCTGTCTTGTCTCAAAAGTAATTCTAGTACTGCGTAAGTCATTTTGCTTCAGTGCCAGGTTGTTTTCACTTGCAAGGATTTGCTCATATAAACCACGGTTTTCAAGCCGCAAGATAATATCTCCTTTTTTTACCATGGCGCCTTCCTCTATGCGTTTTTCTACCACTCTTCCTCCCTCATAGGCATCCATATAGATGGTTGAAATGGGCGCTACATTTCCATTGATGGTGATGTAATCGTCAAATTTTCCTTGTGTAACTGTAGCAATGGTCAGCTTGTTCTTGTCTGTTCTAAAAACAGTTTGCGTATCTGCAAATGCTAGTTTCCATACTACGAAAATTGCAAACATCCCAATGGCAATATAAGCTAGATGCTTTTTGGTAAGTCCTTTTTTCTTTTCTATTTTAATGTCCATTTCTAAATTATTTTTTAATATTAAACACAGGTAACCCCATATAAAAATTCAATGTTTTTTTCTGAACCATAAGTTTCAGTTTCATTTGTAAATTTACGTTTTGCGCATTGGCATATAGGTTTTTAGATTGGTACAATGCCACCGCACTGATTAATCCTTTTTCATATTTTTTTTGTGCAATTTGGAAAGCGAGTAGAAGTGCCACTTCGCTTTGTTTGGTTTGCTCATACTCTTCAACTGATGATTCATACCCCTGCACTAATTCCTGGATCACTTTGTTCAGCGTTTGTTTTTGAATATTCAAATTATTAGTAGCACGATCTAACGCTATTTTTTGCTGCTTGATTTGTGAACGTGAGCGCCAGCGGTTACTAATTGGAATTCGCAAAGACAGCCCAACAAATTGAGAAGCATTGTCTTTTATTTGGGTGTTAAACGGAATGACTTTTCCAGTGGCATCCACATTGGTTTCAAAGAATCCTGTGCCATAGCCTGCAGAAAGAGACAAAGACGGATAAAGACTTCCTCTGGCTATTGCTATGTCTTTTCGTGCTGCATGAACTCTCAATTTTTGCGCTTGAATCATCGGCATAAAGGTAACGGCTTCCTCGTAGACAGTGTCCACAGTCATAAACGATGGCGCTTCTTTCTTGATTAACATTTCTTCAGCTGTATTGATTTGGATTTCAGTTTTATGCTCCAAATTCATCTCTTGTATTAATCGAAGTTGCGCAGCCTTCAAATTATTTTTGGCTTGCGTTACTAGTAACTTGTCTGCAATTAATACAGATTCCACTTCATACAGATCAGCACCTGCCTTAATCCCAAGTTCCACTTGTTTTTTTACTAAATTATAATTTTTCAGAGAAATATCGACCTGCTCTGTGGAAATTTGCAATTGCCCTTCAAAAAATTGAACATCATAAAATGCGGTCATCACTCTAAATGCCAGCATGTACTTTTCTTGTAACGCTTCCTGCTGCGTTGCGTTGTGTAAAAAATTAGTAGAAGCAATGGTATTCAATTTTTGGAAGCCCCTAAAAATGTCAATGTTCGCATTCAAAGAATAGTTATTAGAGAAAAAATCATTGCTAACTATGGCATTGTTATTCGGATCTACCGACCTACCGTATTGAACAAAATAGCTGGAATTGGCAGAAACACTAGGCAGCAATGCCCTGAACGACTGCCGATGGCTTTCATTATTCGAGGCGGTGTTATAATTTAAATCATTCAATTGTAGATTATGGTGTAGTGCATGGTCAATGCATTGATCTAAAGACCAATTTTCTTGCGCCAATACCTGAGAAGTAATGAAGAGTGTGAAAATTATTAATATGGTATGTAATCGTTTCATAGTTTTATATTGTGACAAACCAATAACTAATCATGTGCCAACAATATAAACAACTGATTATCAGCATGTTAAATATATTTCTTGGTACGGTTATTCTAAAAAATGTATAATAAATTGACAGTGAGTGTAAAATAATTTTACACTTTCTTCACTAGAATCTGTTCAATTTAGTAGTTTTAGGTATTAATTAATAAAAACAATGTTAGACGGAAGTATCCTTATAATCGACGATAACAAAAGCATCGTAAGTGCATTAGAAATTTTACTGCAGTTTGAGTATAAAATGGTACAGGCAATTTCTAATCCCAATAGGATTGCGTCTTTTTCAGATTTCGATAAGATAGATATTGTATTACTAGACATGAATTTCTCCGCAGGAATTAATACTGGCAACGAAGGATTATTTTGGCTCAAAGAAATCAAGAAAAAAGCACCAAACACCGCAGTAATTATGATGACCGCTTTTGGCGGTATTGAGTTGGCAGTAAAAGCACTAAAGGAAGGTGCCGCAGATTTTATTCTAAAGCCATGGAACAATGATAAATTATTGGTGACTATAAAATCAGCTTATTCACTACGCAAATCTAAAACAGAAATCACGCAACTAAAACAAAAAGAAAACAACCTAAAGCAGGTAATCAACCAAACAGATACTGCCATCATTGGCAAGTCTGAATCACTACGCAACGTATTGCAAATCACCAAGAAAGTCGCAAAAACGGATGTCAATGTATTAATCACAGGCGAAAACGGGACAGGGAAAGAACTGATTGCAAGAGAATTGCATAATTTATCTGATCGTAAAGGCGAAGTATTCATTAGTGTAGACATGGGCGCTATTTCGGAAACGCTGTTTGAAAGTGAACTTTTTGGGCATACCAAAGGATCATTTACCGATGCAAAAGAAGATCGTGTAGGAAAATTTGAGGCGGCCAATGGCGGCACCTTGTTCTTAGATGAAATCGGCAATCTCTCCTTACAGATGCAAGCAAAACTTTTATCAGTTATTCAGAACAAGGAAATTGTAAAAGTAGGAAGCAACAAAACAATGCCTATGGACATCAGGTTAGTCTGCGCGACCAACTGTAGCTTAATCAAAATGGTAGAAGATGGATTGTTTAGAGAAGATTTGCTCTACCGCATCAATACCATTCAAGTCGAAGTTCCCCCACTGCGTGAGAGAGAGGAAGATATTTTAGTGTTAGCAGAATTTTTTCTGACCAAATTTGCCACAAAATATGGTAAAACAGGACTACGAATAAATAACGCCATCCAAGTAAAACTGATGGCATACCACTGGCCGGGGAATATTAGAGAATTACAGCATACCATAGAAAGAGCTGTTATTTTAAGTGAAGAAAATATACTGACGCCTAATGACTTTTTATTGAATGCTACAAACGCACCAAATGCCAATCAATCCGTTTCCACCCTTGAAGAAATGGAGGAAATGATGATTAAAAATGCACTGGACAAGCACAACGGAAACTATACTGCGGCCGCAAAACAGCTTGGGATTACGAGACAAACGCTATACAATAAAATAAAAAAGACAGATAAATGATCAGCAGACATTTCTACTTTTATTTGATCGTACAGGTTTCTTTAATTACGATTTCCGCCGTTGGGTTTGGCATAGCCATATCTAATGGGCATTATTTTCTTGGCGTTGCATTATTCGTTCTTTTAGTGATTCAAACTGCGCTCCTCATCAATTATATGAATCAGACCAATCGTAAGATTGCACATTTGTTTGACTCGATAAAAAACGAGGACTTCACTTTTTCATTTTCGGAAGAAGTAAAACCCAAATCCTTAAAAGCGCTACACCAAAGTCTGAATAGGGTCAACCAGTTAATCCAAAACACTCAAATTAAAAACAGAACGCAAGAGACTTACTATCAAGAAATTCTGAAGCAAGCTAATATTGGAATTTTGGCGATTAACAACGCAGGCCATATACTATTCTCTAACCTCACCGCCAAAAAAATACTCAATACCAATCAGTTAAGCCACATCAGGCAATTAGAAAAAATTGACACGCCTTTTTTTGATTTTTTATCTGAATCAAAAGCTATTGATAAAAAATTAGTCCAACTGACCAATGAGCGAGAAACCATACAACTAACGCTTAAATCAACAGAAGTCACTTTGGATGGGAAAACACTTAAGCTCATTACTATTCAAGATATCAATAGTGAGTTGGATGAAAAGGAGACCGACTCCTGGATGAAACTAATTCGGGTATTGACCCATGAAATAATGAATAGTGTGGCACCCATCACCTCAATTTCTGAATCAATCCTAAATTATTATAAAACAGAAAATGGGGAAGCGTCGGTCAAACAAATAGATGAAAGCAGGATAAAAAACACTATCAAAGGACTTGAAGTAATCAAGAATCAAGGAAATGATTTAATGAGTTTTGTACAGTCATACCGTAGTTTCCTAAGTATCCCTGTGCCAGACAAAAAAATTATTATTGTAGAAAAGCTATTAGAAAAAGTGAAGGTGTTGGCTGGTCAGGTAGCTGGTTTTGATGCTATTTCGTGCCAAATTGATAGTATCGTAGATAACCTAGAAATTTTTGCTGATGAAAAGCAAATCACCCAAATCTTAATTAACCTGTCTAAAAACGCCATTCAATCTATGGCAGGAAAAACGGATGGCGTATTAACCTTTACCTCCGGGATTACCGCAGACAGAGGAAAATATATTGCCGTAAAAGACAATGGATCTGGCATTCCTCAAGAAATAATAGACCAAATATTCATTCCCTTTTTCACGACCAAAAGTGATGGCACAGGCATCGGATTGAGCCTTTCTAAAAAAATAATGCAATTGCACGGGGGAAATATTATACTTCAATCTATACCCACTAAAGAAACAATTTTTACGTTGGTTTTTTGAATTACTTCACTTCTTACAAAAATAGATAATCTCATCCTTTGGAAGCGCATACTGCTTTATAGTTGCCGCATCCAACGTTTTTACATAATCATCTTCGGTTACTTTGAAACCTGCTTGTTCTAGTCGTCGAGGATAGTCCAGTCCATAAAGCCGCACATGGTCGTCTTGACCAAAAACCTTTTCACGTGCTAGGGAATCAGTAATGGTATCATCTTCAAAAGTAGCGGCTTTGACAGGAGGGAAAAATGGAATTTGAATAATTGCCCACCCACCTGGTTTTAGCACTCGATAAATTTCACGCATCGCCTTGATATCATCTTGCACATGCTCCATCACATGGTTGCAAAATGCCACATCAAAGGTATTGTCGTCAAACGGAATTTGGTGTACATCCATTTTTACTTTGGCTAGTGGTGATTCTATGTCGGCAGTGATGTAGTTATTCCCATGCAGCGCTTCAAATGGCTTTAGGAAGCATTGCTCAGGAGCGATGTGCAGTACTTTGTGTTTTGCAGTAAAAAAATCAGTTTTCTCTTTCAAATAAAGCCACATCAACCGGTGCCTTTCTAGCGATAGCGAATCAGGGCATAAGGCGTTTTCCCTAGAATTAACCCTGCCATACGGCAAAAACTTCCTATAGCTCTTATCAATAATCGGGCAAGTCACATTGCTGCCGCGATAAAATAGTCCAATGATTTTCAGTGCCAAAGGACTCACTATCTGAAGATATTTTCTAGGTACTTTTCTAATAAAAAAGCTTATAATTTGCTTCATGGAAACTTGATGTTCTAAATTTGTGGGGCAAATATAAGGAGTAAAAATTAAAATAGAAGTACGATAAGCTTTCCATGGGTTTGAAACCCTTGGAACGGTTGCGCTATTTATTAAAACTATACTGTAGTCCTACCAATCCCGAACGAGAGGCAATTTGATTATCTGTACCTAGCTGTACTCCTTTTCCACGTTTTAGTTCATAGGTAAATGCCAATCCTTTGTACAAGTTGATGCTCAATCCAAAAATAAGATGCGCATATACAAACCTCGTAGAGCGTGCCGCTGTAATTTGGACAGGTTTCAGGTTGTCACCCCGTGTTCCCTCCTCGTCAAAAAGCATCACTTGGTCATTAAAACTCGTCCCAAGACTACCCGATGCTCCAATGAATAGTCCAAATCTTCGATGATTATATTTAACAAAATGTGCTACATCCAAATCAAAACGATTTTGCAGAAGACACCATCCCACATAATTATCTGTGGCTACTTGTTCTTTTTCGTAATCAACATATACTTCAGCGTAGGTATAGGCGTTAAGACCTGCTTGCCACTCACGAGAAAATCGCCCATTAATATCTTTAGAAAAATTTACATAGGTTCCTACCGTTTCGCCCATCATTTCAGAAAAAAAATGATTTCTTTGTTTAAATCCTTTCATATCATAATGAAGTGCTGCGGGATTTTTGACAAGTTTTTCCATGGTTTGAAAAGACATGTTCGAGTGTCGTTGTTTAAAATCAGGCCCTACCTTAATGGCTATGGACGAAAATCGCCATTTCTTGACTTTTGCTTCTTCTTTAAACTGCGCTTTTACTACACTTACTTGAAGTAAAAGTATTACGATTATTGTTGCAAATTTTTTCATACGTATTTATTTTTTAATCACATTGCCCACCGCAGTCCTCTGCGTTATTATAATCTTCTTCGGTGAAA
>CAYRIF010000112.1:0-10882 GCA_964424205.1 uncultured Roseivirgaceae bacterium
CTTATGTCTTTTTTCTTTTCTCTCACCCACCGAAGCTTTAGCGTAGGGGGTCTCTCTTTCACCATAATAAGATTCATATAAGTAATATGTATTAAGTCTCATGTCCTAAGTCCTGTGTCTTCAAGTCGTATGTCTTAAAAAAGTGATTTAATACGATTAACATTCACAGCCTCTAAAGATTGTACTACAAAATTTGCAGCACCTAAGCTTGCTTCTTCTCCACAGCCTATACTTTTCATGTCCGCATTTATTGCTGCCTGAATTCCTGCTTCTGCGTCTTCAAACACCACACAATCTTCAGGTTTTTGATTTAGGTTCTTTGCGCCTGTCAAAAACACTTCCGGATCAGGTTTTGCATTCGTAATTACTGTTCCATCTACAATAGTTTCAAAGTATTCTTCCAAAGAAATGAGTCGTAAAATACGCTTTGCATTTTTGCTAGAGGACCCAAGTGCAATTCCAATATTATTATCTCTTAGCTCATGCAGCAAATCTTCAACGCCAGGTAAAATTTCGGACTCATCCATGTCCTTGATTAACGCCAAATACCATGTGTTTTTCTTTTCCAATAGCGCTACCTTTTCCTCATCCCTTAAGGTCACTCCGCCAATATCAAGAATTATATTAAGCGAAGCCATTCTACTTATGCCTTTAAGCCTTTCATTATCCTCTTTTGTAAAAGTGATTCCTAACGCTTCAGCCAAGCGCTGCCACGCCAAAAAATGATACTTGGCAGTATCAACAATCACGCCGTCTAAATCAAAAATACATGCCTTCAATACTGCCATTCTTGTTACTTTTTTGTTTGCTCCTAAAAGCAATATTTACCATCCATTTAATTGGTTTCGCAAATCAATACTACTAATAAATATTTAAGTTTTCTCGCGTTCAATAATCTTTATTTCCGCAACCCTTTCCGCAAACGTTTTCGAAAAAAATATATTATCAAATTTCTCAAATTAGATAGTAGATTTCCTGGATAAAAATAAAATATATCGCTAAGATGATGCATTTACAACACTCCCGTTTCTTATTATTTTCATGCTAAAATTAAAAAACACCTGATAAATTCTTACCTTTGGTAGGAATACACCCTACTACACCTTTTAATGAAATATAGTCATGCGAAGTAGCCATGTCACCATCAAAGATATTGCCCGTGAACTTGGCGTTTCTCCGTCCACTATTTCTAGGGCATTAAAAGACCATCCTGACATTAGTCCTGAGACAAAAAAAGCAGTCACTGATCTCGCCAAAAAACTCAATTACCAACCCAATATTTTAGCGCAAAATTTAAGGAAAAGCAAGACCAATACCATTGGAATAATAGTCCCTGAAATAGCCCATTTTTTCTTTTCTACTGTCATTAGTGGCATCGAAGATATTGCCTATGCTGCAGGGTACAATGTGATTATTGCACAATCGAAAGAATCGCATGAAAGAGAGGTGACGGATATCCAAGCTTTGTTTAACAGCAGGGTTGATGGTCTTCTAGTTTCCATCGCCAGAAATACAAAGAAATTTGACCATTTTGATGACCTCATCAGAAAGGAATTTCCTTTGGTATTTTTTGATAGGGTGCACAATGACGCATTGACAAGTAAAGTGATAGTAGACGATGAACAGGGTGCTTATGAAGCAACCACCCATTTAATCTCATTAGGACACCAAAGAATAGCACATTTAGCAGGTCCGCAAAATTTGCTTATAGGCATCAATAGATTAGCAGGTTATAAAAAAGCATTGTCTGAAAACAATCTCTCAATTGATGAAAATCTCATAAAAATCTGTGACAAGGGCACTTATGAAGAAGCCGAAGAAATTACTAAAACGTTATTGGCATCACATAACCCTCCGGATGCAATTTTTGCAAATAACGATGTAGCTGCTTACGGCTCTATGAAAGCGATCAAGGACAAAGGCTTGAAAATTCCTACCGATGTTGCCATTGTTGGCTTTAGCAATTGGCTATTTTCTGAATTGATTGAGCCTGCACTTTCAACCGTTACACAGCCCGGATTTAAAATGGGACAGGAAGCTGCCAAGCTTTTAATCAAACAGATAGAATTAGGGAAAAATGAAGCCTTTACTCCGAAAACTATTACTTTGAAAACAGATTTAATCATTAGAGAATCCTCAAAAGGGAAGTAGTTATTTTTCGTTGGCAGCGAATCTTTAAATATTTTTTCTTTTCTCTAATGTATTTTTCCCCACAGTATAAGCATATGCAGATGATGGTAAAAACTGAAAGTTTATGCCTTTATAATCCTGCTTCCCAGCTTTGTCAATTGTTGTTACAATAGGATTATTAATATTATTTTCAATACAAAACTTATACAAACTTTTCAATTCATTTGGCTTTTCAAAATATCGGTTCGACCACTTTATTTCCAATGCCCAAACTGGCTTTAAATCAACTTCGCTTAATCCAACCATATCAACTTCGCCGCCATGCCATCTAGCATACCATGGTGTAAAGCTATCCCGGTGCATCCATTGAGAAAATATTGCTGTTTCAATCATATTACCTACTAATTCATTTGTAGCTGTAATGGGTGAAAATAATGCACTCCTTAAAGATGGGTTGGTGAGGTAAATCTTAAAAAAATTGTCTCTTTTAAACTTTTTTCCACTTTGATCAATCCTTTTTACTAACTTAATAAGATAGGCAGCTTCCAAATATTCTAGGTATTTTTTTAGCGTATTTTTAGGCACCTGAGATTGCCTACTTAAAGCCTCCAAGGAAAATTCATTTCCACTATTATAGGCAATCGTTGTAAACAATGAATTTAGCTCTCTAGTATCTCTTATTCCATAAAGACTTGGCAAATCTCTTAACAATACTTTATCAACAATATCTTGTCTTATATAACGACCAGGATCAGCCCTAATTTTTTCGGAAAAAATAACTTCCGGATAACCGCCAAAATTTATATAATCTAAAAAGTGTTTGTTCAATTCATTCACATGACTTGAGGTATAAAATTCAACCTCTTTTCCTTTCCAAATTAATTCAATAGGCTTAGTTATCCCATCGAGCCCTTTTAAAGAAATATATTCATTAAAAGTAAGCGGGGGCAACAAAAAGTCCGTAAACCTCCCTGCACCACTTTCAGTACTAGCAAATTTCAATGCCGCCGCCGCAGAACCAGAAACAATAAACTTGTCCCTTCTATAACTATCAACCAAAGATTTGAGGTGAACTTCCCAATCTCTGTAATATTGTATCTCATCAAATATTATATGCCAATCATCCTTATCTTTAAGCCCGATAGCTTCTTTAGCAAATACAAAAAGTTGTTCTAAAGAAATGTTATTGTAAATAGGGTTTTCAATGGTGATAAATATAATCTTTTTTGGATTGATTCCATTTTGTATCATATCTTCAACCATGTGGTAAAGCATCACTGTCTTACCAACCCGACGTGGTCCCATTAATACGACAGCTCTTCGAATATCACGCTCATAGACTAAAGGTCTAAAAAGTTCAAAATACAATCGCCTCTTCATGCTATTGTAATCCTCTTCTATGCGCCCATCTATCCACCATGGATTCTCAAACCGAATCCTATCTAAAACTTGCTCTTTAGAAATATTATATAACATATTGTTTTATTTTACTCAAAAATAGAAAATTAAATCAAATAATTGACTCTAATTTATAATTTTATGTGATATAAGAATAATTAGGTGTAAAATTTTTCTTATCTACAATGAAATTGAAATAAAAATATTGTTTTATAAATCTATCTATTTAAAATTTTCAATCAGCGTATATCAAAAGGGAAGTAGATTCCTGATTCAATCAATCTGATAATTCATCGCCACCGAAATCGCAATCGTTTGCGGTAATTATTCCTTCATTCACCTTGTCTTTTACCTTAGTTTCTTATTAGATTAGCAATTGACTCTAAATAAAATATGAATCAACCATCTGTTTAGAACTAACTATTTATATCAATCATACCGATGAAACAACGCTTAATTTTTCTAATAATTTCTTTGTTTGTTTTTTCCTGTAAAGAGAAAAAGGACAATACTAAAACGCAGGTAATTCAAGAATCTCCAACAATTACTTTCCCTGAAAAAGCAAAAGCTATGAGTGTTTATGAGGTGAACATTCGCCAGTATACCCCCGAAGGAACTTTCAAAGCATTTGAGAAGCATTTACCAAAGATAAAAGAGCTCGGCACCGATATGTTATGGATTATGCCAGTGCAACCCATTGGCGTAAAAAATAGAAAAGGGGGCTTGGGTAGCTACTATTCCATACAAAATTATACAGTGATTAATCCAGAGTTTGGCACCATGGACGACTTCAAATCTTTGGTAAAAAACGCACAAGCCATGGGCTTCACTGTGATCCTAGACTGGGTGCCCAACCATACTGCCTGGGATAATCCATGGGTCACCGAGCATCCTGAATATTATGCCAAGGACAGCCTTGGAAACATTACACATGAGGCAGACTGGACAGATATTGCGTTGCTAGACCACTCAAACCCCGAGTTAAGGGCTTCAATGATAGCGGCCATGAAATTTTGGGTCACAGAAACTGGTATCGATGGTTTCAGGTGTGACCATGCCGCCCATGAAATTCCAATGAAGTTATGGAAAGAAGCAAGAGCAGCACTTGATCCAATCAAAGACCTTTTCTGGCTGGCAGAGTGGGATGAACCAAAGGTACACCCTCAGTTTCATGCTTCGTACAATTGGGGGCTTCTGCACTTGACTGAGGAGGTAGCCAAAGGAGAGAAAAATGCTACTGACCTCTTCGATTTTTTTAAAGAAGACTTAGAAAAATATGGCAAAGAGGCTTTCCGAATGACCATCACTACCAACCACGACGAGAACTCTTGGGCAGGCACTGTTTTTGAACGTTACGGCGCAGGGCATAAAGCTTTCGCTGCATTGATATTCACAGCGCCAGGATTTCCTATGATATATAGTGGACAAGAAGTAGGGCTAAACAAAAGACTCAAATTTTTCGAAAAAGACAGCATCGATTGGAGCGATCCAAAAGGGCTGTTCCCTTTCTACCAAAAGTTAGTCGGCATCAAAAAAAATAATGCGGCTTTATGGAATGGTGCGTACGGCGGTTCCCTTCAAAAAATTGAAGTGGGCAACGAAAATGTATTTGCTTTCCTGAGAGAAAAAGATGAAAACCGTGTGACTGTTCTGATTAATCTAACTGCCGAAACACAAGAAATAACCATTGATGCCGATAAATACATTGGCAATGCAAAAGAGGCATTCACCAACCAAACGTTCAATACAGCCAATGGAAAAGCGACACTCACTCCTTGGGAAACCCTAATTTTCATAAAATAATTTTTAGCCATGAAAACAGTTACTTCAACTTCGAAAAAACCAAATCTTAGTTTTTGGCAAATATGGAATATGAGCTTTGGGTTTTTAGGAATTCAATTTGGCTTTGCCCTGCAAGGTGGGTTTATGTCTCGAATATTTCAGACACTGGGTGCTGATCTTGAAACCCTACCAATACTATGGGTTGCAGCGCCTCTCACCGGACTATTGGTGCAGCCCATCATTGGCTATATGAGTGATCGGACTTGGAGTGTGAAATGGGGACGAAGAAAACCCTTTTTTCTAGTTGGCGCTGTACTTAGTTCATTGGCTTTGTTTTTCATTCCCCACTCCGCAGCACTATGGATGGCAGCAGGATTTCTATGGATTTTAGATGCCTCAATCAACATTAGCATGGAGCCGTTCCGAGCATTGGTCGCTGATAAACTAAACGAAGAACAACGCTCTTATGGTTTTGTGGTGCAAACCTTAATCATTGGCGTAGGCACATGGATTGCTAGTAATTTACCATGGTTTGTCACCAAATTAGGTATTAGTAATGTGGCAGACCCAGGTGTGATTCCCTTGTCTGTAAAAGTTGCATTTGGCATTGGCGCCATCGTCTTTATAGGGAGTGTTTTGTACACCATTTTAACAACCAAAGAATATCCACCAGAAGATAAAAAAGCCTTTGAAAAAGAAAAAGCGGAAAGTGAAGGAATGTTTTTCTCAGAAATTTTTGAAAACATTGTCAACATGCCAGCTACGATGAAAAATTTGGGCCTCGTTCAGTTCTTTAGTTGGTTTGCTTTTTTTACTATGTGGAGTATGGCAACCCCCGCGTTGACCGAACATGTTTTCAATGCCCCAGCTCCTCTCGAAGTAAATTTTGATAGGTCCATCATCACTCAGAGTGAGGCTTTTCAAGTAGCTAATAAAAAATACCAAAATGCGGCCGATTCAGTAGGCTCGTATATGGGCACTTATGGTTTATCATCGATGGTTTTTGCTTTGCTTTTGACGTTTTATACCTCAAAGAAAAGAATCAACAGAAAATTAATTCACATGGGTTCATTGATACTCGGAGGAGTTGGCTTCATCATGATGTTTTTTATTCCCAGTCCCGAGTGGTTGATGCTCTCATTTATCTTAATAGGTATTGCTTGGGGCAGTATTCTTTCTATGCCTTACGCCATGCTTTCGAGTGCTATAGAAGAAAAAAAGATGGGTGTTTATATGGGTATCTTCAATATGTTTATTGTCATTCCACAAATCATCGCAGCGTTAGGAGGCGTCAATTTTACTTACAAATTATTGGGAACTAGTTCCATTAATGCCATGACAGTGGCAGGCATTGCGTTGATTTTAGCGGGATTGTCAAACCTATTGATTACTGACAAAAATGCTATTTCTTATCAGCAAGTAGCGGAAAAAACCTAAACATTTAGGCTATAAATTCGTATCTTCGTATATGAGCAGCTTCAAAAAATATATCACAATTGATAAAAAAATTCAGAATGGACAAGCTGTTTTTAGTGGGACACGTGTTCCTATCCAAACCTTATTTTGGCATCTAGAAAAAGGAATTACTATTCAGGAATTTCTAATTGACTTTCCCAGCGTTAAGAAAGAACAAGTGTTAGGAGTTTTAGAAATCGCTAATAAAATTGTTGCGTCAGATCAGATAAAAAAGATTTATGAGGCTGTTGCTTGATGAAAATCTACCTAAAAAACTTAAACTGGATTTTTCTGAACATGAAATATTTACAGTTGCTGATAAAGGATGGAGTGGCAAAAAAAATGGTGAACTCTTAAGGTTAATGTCGGATGAAAATTTTGATGTTTTATTTACTTTCGATAAAAATCTACAGTTACAACAAAACTTCTCGAAATATCCTCTCACTGTTCTAATTCTAAATGCAGAAGACAACACCTACATTACAAAATCTAGTACCTAAATTACTAGGGCTTTTAAAAATTAAACTTCCAATTGGTTCAACTGTTGTAAATCAGGATTAAACTATAAAAAATTGGTAATGTCATGAAACACTTCAATGAAAACACAAATTAATAGACCTGAGCCTATTTCCAATGTAGCCGTGTTCCCCTATCATCGGAAAGTGGCAGTGGAAGTAGCCATTCAAGCGTTACTAGATGGGGAGTATGTTTTGATTGCAGACTATTATAGCTCTGGACTTTCCCTATTACGTGAGTTAAAGCAGCAAATTGAAGCGCAAAATAAAAGTACCTCTTTTCAAGGGCAAAGAAATACTCGCCTTATTTATAAAGAGTTTTCTAATAGAATATTATTGGATATTGCCGACAATAAATTAACGGTAAAAAAAGCACCTGAAATTGGTTGGTTAAAAATACTCTATCCCGACATCCGTGATTTTGCATTGCCTTTTCCCAAAATTCAAGGGCTAAATAGCGCATGGCAATGGTATATAAAAGGAATATTTATACCCGTCCTAAGAAAGAAAATTTTTCCATATTACGGCAACTACTTCCCTACCAGATTTGAACATTTAGAACTGTTTGAAGATTGGCTAAAAGGTTATAAAGGAGCAAAAGAATCGGCTATTGATATCGGAATCGGCAGTGGTATCCTTTCTTTTCAGATGCTTGACCACTGGTTCGAAAAAGTAATAGGAACAGACAGCAATCCGAATGCCATCGTCGGACTCAGGGAAGCGATTAAAGGGAGTGAACAATCTAACACCCTACACTTAATCCATGGCGATTTGTTTGCCAGTCACACCACGCCCACAGAATTGATTGTCTTCAATCCGCCGTGGCTGCCTGCCAAACATGACACCGAAGGCATGGATAAAGCAATTTACTATGATGCCGATTTGTTCTCCAGCTTTTTCGAAGCGGCAAAGAAAATGTTAAAGCCTGATGGGAAATTGGTACTGCTATTTTCAAACTTAGCACAAATAACCAAAGTGAGCAAAAGCCACCCTATTGAAGAAGAACTTGCCAAAGGTGGGAGGTTTAAAAAGGAATCATTAACAAAAAAACCTGTTAAATCTGCGTCTAAAAAAACTAAGAGAAATCAAAATTGGAGGTCATCAGAGCAGGTGGAATTGTGGGTATTAGAGCATCAGTAGGTTATGAGACACAAGATTTACAGATGCAAAGTAGAAATATTTACAATTCCAAAAGCTAAATAATCCCTATATTTGCATGATGTGGCAAGAATTAGAACTTTTGAGAAGGAAGTATCTTGATTTAAATTTAAATCAAGCCATTGATTATGAAAAATTCTCAATGATTTCTATTGTGTACAATTCCACCAAAATAGAAGGCTGTTCATTGACCGAGAGTGATACCAAGGTTTTGATTGAAAATGAAATCACTGCCAAAGGAAAACCATTATCAGACCACTTAATGGTAAAAGATCATTACGCTGCTTTTCAATATATCAAGGAGCAAGCACTCGTGAAGCGAGACATTTCAATTCCCTTTATAAAAGAAGTAGCAGCGTTAGTGATGAAAAATACGGGCGGTCCTGTTAATACTATTTCAGGAAATTTTGATACAACAAAAGGAGACATCAGATTAGCCCAAGTATTTGTTGATAATAAATATTTTCCGAATTTTCAAAAAGTAGAAAAATTACTAACGGAACTATTGCTAAATATTAATGCTAGAATATCAGCTGTTAAAGGAAATGATGTTCTACAACTATCTGCTGATATGCACTATAATTTAGTTTCTATCCATCCCTTTGGTGACGGAAACGGAAGAACTTCAAGGCTGATGATGAATTATATCCAGCTATATCACAATGAACCCTTAATAAAAATTTTCACAGAAGACAGGGTTGAGTATATTGATGCATTAAACCTTACCGAAGAGAAAGAAGATATTTCCATATTTAGAACATTCATTTGCAACCAGCAAATCAAATTCTACAAGAACGAAATTGAAAAATACAAAAGCAAAGATTCAGGATTTTCATTACTATTATAGGAGCACAAAATATGAGTCAATCTCACAGTGCCAACGCTCTAAAAAATACTTAGGAAAAGATTTACCAGCCTAAACTACCCTTTCTTCAACCAAACCTCAGGATTAAGCTTTACACTATTTTTCCATACTTGAAATTCCAGTTCGCTGACACCAGAATTGTCGGTGTATACTTCTCCAATAATTTCTCCACGCTTGATGGTTTGTCCAGTTTTCACTTTAACATTCTTCATTTTAGAATATACCGTGAAATATTGACCGTGTTTTACAATAACTGCAGTTCCACTGCCAGGAACTAGTGCCACCCGCAATACTTTGCCATCATATACTGACTTTACTTTTTGATCCTTGTTGGTTTGTATACCTACCCCATAATTGTCAACATAAATTCCTTTCAATGTTCTGTGGGCATGTTTTCCGAATTTGCTAGAAATAAAACCTGGAACAGGCCATAACATTCTAGATTTGCTACCGACAAATGAACTTGAAGCAATAGAGACATCCTCGTTACTCCTATTCGCTTTTGCTATCTCGGCCCTCACAATATCGGCAATCATCTTATCTAGTTTCTTGGATGATTTCCGTTGTGCTAGTAATTCTTTTTTTAGTTCCTTTTCTTTGCTCTTCAAAGTGCCTAACACCTTATTGTGTTTTGTTTTTAGACCCGCTAATTTTTGATTTTCCTCCAGTTGCAATAGCAATATATCATTTTTAGCACTACGTTTTTCCTTCACCTCCTCCTTCTTTTTCTCCAAATTATCTTTTACAATTTTAATTTGTTTCACCTGGTTAATCCTTGCTTCACCGTATTGCTCCAAGTATTTAAATCTTCGAAAGAATTGGTTAAACGTATTGGCAGAAAATAAAAAAAGTAGCTTATTATAACTATTGGCTGTTTTAGAAGACGTATAGAGCATTGCTGCATACTCCTTTTTTAGATACCTCAAATCATTTGTCATCACCTGCTGAAAATTTGTTAACTCTGTTAACTCTGTATCAAATAATTTAACTTCATTTTGCAAATCATAAATTAAGCTATTTCGAGCGGTTATTAAATTGTTTAGCGCACTTAATTGCCCTAAGTTTACTTTCTTCTTTTTTTCTGTTTCCTTTAAGATTTTCTCCGCTTGCTTTATTTTTTTTAGGGTTTCCGTTTTTTGTCTTTCCAGCTTTTTCCTGCTTGTCGTTTGCGAAAATACAGGTTCACGCACCATCAATAACAAGATGACAATACAAACTAGAAAATTCAGAAATCTATTTCTTTTCATACTTCTGCGGAATTGTAAAAGAAAATTTCAGTGGCTTATCAGGCACTTCAACTTTTGTAAAATTAACACTAAACTCTGTAAACAATGTTTTGTTCCCCATATTATATTTCAAAGTTGTCTTTCCATCAAAAGAAAATAACATCTCATTGACTAAATTAAAATTAGAATACGCCACATTCAAACTGTTTCTTGTGATGTTCTGTTCAATAGACAATTTTTCCAGTTTTTGGGTTTTCCTTCCAATGTAATTTTCAATCGTATTCAAATCATCCTTTTGCTTTATTAAAAAATAGTCTTCTTGTTTTGTAATTCTATTCCTTTTTAAGCTTCTG
>CAYRIF010000113.1:0-3129 GCA_964424205.1 uncultured Roseivirgaceae bacterium
GGCTTTAAGGAGTCATTGATGAGTAATAATAAATACAGTAAATAGCGCTTTGGTATTTACTGTACTGAATTTTTTAACCTGCATTGGTAATATTCCCTGAACCAGTATTACTAATAGTAACACTACTAGGATTTCCTTTGTAAGAAACATGACCACTTCCTGAATTGGCACCACTTAAGTTATTGGTACAATTGACTTGCATATTTCCTGAACCAGAATTGTTTACCGAACAGTCTTCTGAAGTGAAACTAAACCCATTAAAATTGCCTGACCCAGAATTTGTTATAAGTAGGGTGTTTCCGTCACCACTGATGCTAATATTTCCACTTCCAGTATTCCAAACTTCCAAATTATTGATGTTTAGAAAATCTGTGATTGTCATATTTCCTGATCCTATGCTGTTTAATCCTGTTAAATCAGCCATCGTTATATTTACCTTGACATTGATGTTGTTGTAATTTCCGCTTTTTAATTTAACATTCAATGTATTATCTGTAACCTTGGTAATGACATTGTTAATAACATTGTCATCTGCTGAAATTTTAATGCTATGTTGGTTTCCTTGAACAATATTTACATCCAATGAGCCTGAAGTATACACTTTATCGAAAGTGCTTACTGTTCGATTTTCAGTAATTATTTTGCCTGAGCCAGTAATTTTTAGCTGATGATCACTACAAGCTGCCAACATAGTGATAGCTATTAATAAAACTAATTGTTTAAAATTTTTCATATGCATACTTTAAGTTTTAAAATTCTAATTTATAATTAATGATGGGTAAAAGTCCCAACTGGTAATGTGTTACTAATTTCCCTGTTTTGGGACTTAAAAATTGAAATGCTACATTGAGGTTGTCCGTAGCATTCTGAAGATCTAACGAAATTCTATGTGCTACCTTTTTACGATTTAGGCGATAGTAAATACTAGCATCAATCCTAAAATACGAATCAAACTGAGTGGTATTTCGCAATGATTGGTCGAAAGAAAATCTGCCTGTCTCATCATATATGGATTGATCAAATGGCGTGCCTCTTTTACCACCGTTACTGAGTATTTTACCATTAATGCCTATGGTATTATTTTGCTTGCTACCGACAGTGAATTCCTTTCCCGCCACCACGTTAAAAGTGTAGTTATAGTTAAAGGCGCTGTTGTACCATTTATTGTTTGAAGCCCTATACTTGGCATCAAATAGAGATGCGGTCACCAGAAAATAATATTGTTTCGAAAAAAATTTCTCAAAAGTTAACTCTACACCATAATTTTCACCAATGCCTGTGTCAATTAACTCGGCATCTATCAAACCTCCGTTTGAAACGGCACCAGTAAATTGAGTATCTTTAACAACAGCAACTTTGTTTAATTTTTGATAGTACGCTTCTACCTTTACATGACCATTTTTTATAACTCGCCAGTCATAACCTATTACATAATGAATGGCTTGCATTAAATCTATATGGTGGTTTGGTGTAATGATATTATTATGCTCATCTAAGGTTTTGATGAAATATTGATTGAGTGGCATTCTGCGTGAGTGAACCCCAAACCCTGCTGATAGGGTATGCCTATCATCGATATACCATTCTAACCCGGCACGTGGCTCTACAACGGTATGTTTATTGATAGAAAAACTGCTCGCATGAACACCAAATACACCAGATAAATTATTGTTAAACCGATGCTTTGCCTGCACAAATGCTTGCAACATAGTGCCTGTTCCTTTTTCGTCAACTTGAACATCCTTCACATTTTTTTCTATAGATATGGTTTTAACGTTATAACCTAACAAGCTGAGGATGACCCCTGTTTTAATGAATGTTTTAGCATTGAATTTTTTTGAATAGTCGGTACTAAATCGAACGGCATTATTTCTTAAGATGTCACTATCACTAAAAAATTCTCCGTTTTCAATTTCCGTTTCATTTTCAATATAGTCACTTGAGTTCCCTGTAAGTGATACCCTTGATTCTATTTTGCTTCCGCCTTCAAAAGAATGAGAAAACGTGGCACCAGACATGTAGGTTTTTGACTCAAAAACTTCATTATAAATAAATTTTCCATCATTCTGCTCATCAGTATTGTCTTCACTCAACCCACCAATCCCCCATATGGAGAGATTACTTTTTTTGCCCATTGGCAGGTTTACTTTAAAAGAAAAGTCCTGAAAAGTAGGTATGCTGCCATCGGCAATGTCCACTATATTGTTAAGTAGGGTCAAGGTTGAATAGCGATAATTTAGAAGATAGGAGCCACCATATTCCTTTTTAAATGGGCCTTCAGCTGTTAAATCAGCACCTAAAACGCCAAATTGAAAGGCATATTCTCTTTTGTCTTTATTTCCATTCCGTAAGTTGATATCAAAAACCCCGGAAAGTGCATTGCCGTATTCAGCAGGAAATGCGCCTGTAAAAAAATCTGATTTAGCCAATAAATTCGTGTTTAGAATACTAATGGCACCAGTAGAATAACCTTCTTCAGAAAAATGATTGGGGTCAGGAACTTCGACGCCTTCAATTCGCCAAAGCAGTTGGTTGGGGGCATTACCTCTAATGATAATTTCATTGGACTCATCATCAGAGTTTGTGACGCCAGCATACGATAAAGCCATCCGGGCAGGGTCACTGATGCTTGCAGGAAATCGTTTTGTTTCCTCAACGCTGAATGACCGAGCACTTACAGTTGCTATTTTATTATTGGGTGTGATATTATCCTTTTCTGCCGTGATAACAATCTCATTTAGTTGACTTAAGGCTTCTGTTAATCGAATAGTTAAGTTTACCTCTTTGGCAGATCCAATCACTATTTCAGCCGCAGTATAATTCTCATAACCCAAGTAACTAAACTTAAATGATGCCCTACCAACAGGAACATTTAGTAACCTGAAATCGCCTTGCACATTAGTGACTGTTCCAATAGTGGAATCCGCATTCATAAGAATGGCATGTGCGCCAATTAGTGCTTCGCCTGTCTGTGCATCAACAATTTTTCCTTTTACCGTTTGCGTGAGCGTCTGTGCATTGGTCAAGCTACAGATAAACATAGTGCAAGCTATAAAGAGTATTTTACAAGTGTTTTTCATATTATTGTTAAGCAATTGGATGAGTATTTTGTTTGTATAGTATCTTCAA
>CAYRIF010000113.1:3229-10765 GCA_964424205.1 uncultured Roseivirgaceae bacterium
AAAAAGGCAGATTCCTCATTAAAATCATTGGATTCTACATAGGTGTCCAAATAATTTCGGTCTGTTATATACGCGCCACCGGCGCCAATTAAGATTGGAACGGTAACATGGATGGCTTCTTTAGGAGCAAAAACACCGCCAATCATGAATCCACCATAACCGCCATACAGGTGCAATTTATCTGTTGGATTGACACCCTCAAAAGATATATTGGTGGTAATTCCTCGACCGCCTAGTCCTATCATAAAGTGATTGTTGATAATGATGCCACCATGTACGCCTGCTAAAAGTGCTAAATCACCTTTAAATTCAGATAATCTAAAATCCAAGGCGCCAAAGCCTCTCACCTTACTGTTTTCCCCAAAAAGTGTTTTGGTTTTTTTTACAGGTTTTTCTTTTTGATTATCTGTCTGCGCCAACGCCATAAAGGTGCTGCTCATTATTATTGCGATTATAATTGTTATTCGTTTCATGTTCATAGTTTTGTAATTATAAATTGATATATTTTATTATTTTGTATTTTTTTTTGGTCTAAAAAATCGTAGAATGACATCTCCACCTTGTGCTTCAATATTAATGCTAGCAGGATAGTATTTTGCCTTCCCAATGAACCCAGAGGTTCTAACAAATTTTTCACGTCTGTCGGTATAGGTTTGTTTGAGTGAATAACCTTCAGGAAAATCAAACCTTCCTTCCTTAGCTATCACATTTGTTTTGAGATACATATTATTTGTGAAACTCAAATGAATATCAGTCGATTTTCCTACTAAATTTACCTTTGCTGCTGTTGTCTTTAGCTCGTATATTTTTAGGAATCCATAATTTGTTTCTAATTTGATGGTTTTTTGAAGTGCTGAAATGATGATTTTTGAAAAACTACCACGCCCCTCTAATGTGTTCAAACTATTGACTTTTATTTTGTCGGTTCTCGAGGCTAGGGTTATTTTTTTGACATTGTCAATTGCAATATCTGAAGAGTGACTTTGAAGCACTAAATGTTGCGCATCTCCAAGTGTCAAGTCAATAGATCTTAATGTGATAGTCGCATTTTTTACCGATTTAATATCTGCAGCTCCAAAGCTGAGTTTAAGATTGGTATTTGCAGCTAATAGATGTCCGGTCTTCAAATTCCCATTGGATACATCCATTTTTATTTTCCCCTGCATGTCGTCCAAAAAGACATCCCCAAATTTATTTGTAAGATTTAGATTGGTATATGTTGGTAGGTACACTTCATAATCAATATCTAGTTCATCTTTGTTTAGGATGTTCTTCGAATAATCACTTATATCATTCCACAAGTCTTTGAAAAAGCCTTTGGATTTGTCAAACACTGTATGGACAATGATATTTTCATCTACTTGACTAAATTCAAAATCTGCTCTTGTCATGAGCTTTTCTGCAGCCTCTTTATTTTTTCCGTGTGCCATCACACGAATTATAATTTTGACGGAATCTTTATCCCATGTGTTACATATGACTTCCCCATATTTATTGGAGATTTCTAGACTCACACCTTGTGACACTTTGTACCCCTTTCTTACGGTTTTAGAAATGTGTTCTGTCTTCTTTGTATTACCCCAAATCGGAGTAACTAAAAGTAGGATCACAAAACTAAATAGTAACTTCTGTCTTATGTTCTTCATCTTTTTTTTCTTCAATTTCATTTAAAATTTGATCCAAAATCTGTAGCTTGATACGATAGTTTTGGATAATGGCATTTACCACTTCTTCATTGTCTGCTTGATCTTTTAAATCAAGTTTCAACTCGTTGGATATCTGATTGAGCTGCTCGATGTCATCTATTATTACTTGGTCGACTTCAGAATGATAGGCTTTAATAACCGTCATTTTTTTTGCAATCAGCGGTGTGTAATAAATTTCTGCTTCCGCCAGTTCTGCAGGAATGGCATTACTATTCTTTTGCTGTTTGTACAAAAGCGTGCTCAATACTAACAGGGCTAGTGCAGCGGCATACTTCCATAGATGTCTAGGCTTGCGTTTAGATTTGTTCAAACTGCCTTCTATGTTTTTCCATAAGTCATCATAATCCTCATGGTGGATTTCATATGACTGCCGATGCTGCGCTATGTATTCTTTAAATTCGTCTTTCATGGTCAATTATTTTCAATGGCTATGAGTTCTCTAATTTTACTTTTTGCCTTGCTATACTGTGATTTAGAGGCAGATTCTGAGATTGACAGAATTTGTGCTATCTCTTTATGGTCGTACCCTTCAAAAACATATAGATTCAACACCGTTCTAGTTCCGACTGAAATCTTATCCAATGCTAACATTACTTGGTTTATCTGATAATTAAACACGTCCGTTTTACTTTCTTCGTTTTCGATTGGAATATCTTCTATAATATCATCCGACATTGCAAAATCTTTTCTCTTTTTTAATGTATTCAAACAATGGTTCACCACAATTCTTTTGAGCCAAGCCGGAAACATGCTTTCTTCTTTAAGTGTTTTAAGTTTGGTAAAGGCATGAATAAAAGCATCTTGCAATACATCTTTTGCCTCTTCCGAATCTCCCATCATACGTCTGCATATATTGTACATAGCATCTACATATAGTTTATACAATTCACTTTGAGCCTCACGGTCACCCTGCTGGCTTCTATTGATTAAGTATTTATGTATGGTTTGGTGTCCGGATTCCAAATCTATTCTTGTTAACTGCACTAAAGACAATGTCCAAAGTGAAAGGTTTCTATTTTGTGGAATTATTTTACTTATTTTGAAAAATACAGTTAAACTTCACAAAAAAGCGTTTACAAAACAAATTTAACTTGTTTTGTAAACGCTTTTTATTTTTATTAATTTCAGGTTACCTATTACTTAGTTATTATAACAAACTGAGTAGAAACTTCTCCGACGCTCGCCAATAACTTTCATACCCTTTGACAGATTTCCATAGCGTTTTTGAACCATGAAAACCTTCAACTTTAGGTTTGAATTGGGTGATGTGTGATGAGTTTACATGCCGAACGACTTGACTCGCTTCTTCAATTTCTTTTTTAGCAGCAGTGATGAATGTAGGTTTGTCGAGTGATTTGATTTCTTCTGCTAAGTTGATGCCTTTCAAATGTTCCCCTGGGCTGAATGTCACAACCGCTTTGATTTTATCGGTTTTTGCTGCTATCAATAAAGCTAATGCAGCAGAATATGAACTTCCTAAAATAATAATAGGTTGTTTGTTATTTTTCTCATATAGAAAATCAACGGCTGCTTTAATATCTGGTTTAGCATCCAAATAACCTGTCGCTAACCCTTTTTGCTTGGCTAAAGTTGATGTTTCATTGGTTTCACCAAAAACCTTCATGCCGGAGCGTTGATCTATGGCTAGACATAAATAGCCTAGTGCATTTAGTTTGGGAGCGGTCTCCCTATATTCTGCCCTATTGCAATGAGACCGATGGCATAATAAAATATAATCCTTGGGTTTAGGAATAGCATACATATCTGCGGTAATTGTTAACCCGTCTTTTGAAGGGAACTGTATCGTGTTGTAAGGTTTGCTGTTAGTCATATGTATTTAAATTACTTTATTCCTACAAATATATCTATCTCAGCATCCGTCGGGTTTTGAGCCTTTACGCCATATGCTTCAAAGTCGACGGCATAAATTCTGTCCAAATCCATGTCCCATATTTTTAGCCATTCGCCATAAACAAAACCTTTGGTTAAATCACCACTTGATGTAAATTTCATATATTGCCCTCCGTCAAATGATTTGCCGATCATACCTTCAGGTATAGTTTCTAGGTTTTTTACTTTACAACCCAGGATTGCGGTATAGGGTTTGGTATGGTCACCCTCATATTCGGTATAAAGTGAGTAAAGAGTATTGTCCACTTTGTCAGGAATTTTCTCTAATAATCCCTCCGACATGAACCTTTCGAATAATGCGCCAATATCATTACCTGATTGTTCGTTTTCGTTACATGTCCTTACTGAGATTCCTATGATATGGAATGGGGCTACTTTTACTGTTTCTTTTTTCATATTCAATTGGAGTTTAATGTAGAATTATCTTAGCTATTTTCCTTACCGCAAGGTGCGCAATGCCTTATCGCAATGAGCGCAATGGTTCTCCATTTTACTTTGCGCACCTTGCGGTTAAAACATATTGTAAAAGTAAAGCCACTCAATGACAAAGGTATGTCAAGGGTCTGAAAATATTTTCACTGTAAGGAAGCAAGGGTTTTACGCATGGTTCATTCCTGGCTCAATACAATGCGAACTTTGCGTCTTTGGGAAGTATATACTTAGCGACCTTAGCGGTTAAAGTTTATGTAATTACGACTTTCAACACCATACTTCGTGCATCAAGCTTCTAGCAAAATTAGTATTTAGCAGCACACATTTCAAAATATTCTTGAAGCGTCATTTTGTGAGGAGCAAAATTGTCATTGCGAATTTCGAACTTAAGTATATGGTCTAACCTGAATACCCTAAAGTCATTTCGTAGTCGACAAAAAGCAATCAACAACCAATTTTCTTGCGTGCTGTATAGTGCGAAGGACTCTATAATGCGCTCAGTAGTTTTATTCTCTAGTGACTGATACTTTAGGTCTGCTAGCTTAAAATTAGTGATGGCTATCTGTATGATAGATAGAAAACTACTGGTAGTATCTTTTTTTGTATTTTGTCTAAAGAATACTCTTTTAGAAAGTAATTCTGCCTTGTCTTTTTCACTATAGCGAAGTATGGATTTTATTTTGGTGACGGCTTCTTGGTAGTTTTTTACCAAGGAGGCATCTTTATTTTTTACAATAAGTTGCTCGGCGGTAATTAGCGCATTGGCTTCACTCTCGGTAAACATGACAGGAGGGAGGTTAAACCCTTTGACCAAAGAATATCCTCTGCCTTCTTGGGTAGCAATAGGAATTCCCGATTGCTCCAAGGTTCTAATATCTCTATAAATGGTTCTGATACTGACCTCATGTTTTTCAGCAAGTTCCCTAGCTGTGAGTAATCTTTTGGATTGTAATTGGGTAAGAATTGCAGTTAGCCTGGTTAGCCTTGGTTTTTCGGAGGCACTCATCTTACAGCCCAAACATAGTAGGTAAAAACATAGAGATTTCGGGAATGAAAATAATCAATAACAAGACCAATACCATAATTGCCAAAAATGGGAGTAACGGTTTAATGACTTTCGAAACCGAGACATTTGCAATGCCACTGCCCACAAAAAGGATGGTGCCAACGGGTGGTGTGCATAAACCGATGCACAAGTTCAACACCATGATTATCCCGAAATGAACAGGGTGCATTCCTAGCGATGTTACAATCGGTAAGAATATGGGTGTAAATATCAAAACAGCAGGTGTCATGTCCATGAATGTACCGACCACTAGTAATATGATATTAATAATTAAAAAGATTACTATCGGATTACTGAATTTTCCTAATAAGAATTCGCTCATTAATTCAGGAATGTTTTCAAAAGAAAATAACCAAGACATTGCCATGGATGTACAAATTAAGAATAAAACAACCGAGGTGGTTTTGGCACTGGTAAGTAGTATTGAGGCAAAATCTTTGGTTTTAATGTCACCATAAATCAATGCTAATATTGCGGCATATAATACTGCAATGGCGGAAGCTTCGGTAGCGGTAAATATGCCTTTAACAATGCCACCCACAACAATGACTAGCAACAACAAACTAAAAAACGCTTTTCTGAAATAAGTCCAAATCTCTGAAATAGGGGCTCTTTTCCCTTTTGCAAATCCTTTGGTCACGGCGACAAAAGCAACATAGCCGATGAGTCCTAACCCTAATAAAATGCCTGGTAAGTATCCTGCTATAAATAAGGCGGCCACTGATGCTGCACCGCCACTTGCAAGCGCATATACAATTAAAATATTGCTTGGTGGAATTAACAATCCTGTAGTAGAGGACGTGATATTTACTGAGGCACTGAATTCTCTTGGGTATCCTTCATCTTCCATTCTATCGGTCATGATGCTCCCGATTGCGGAGGCTGCAGCAACTGCGGATCCTGAAATAGCGCCAAACAACATGGCAGCGAGTACATTGACATATGCTAACCCACCCGGGAGGCTAGCCACCAAAGATTTTGCAAAATTGATAAGTCTATTGGCAATGCCACCCCGTTTCATTATTTCTCCAGCAAGGACAAAAAACGGGATTGCCAAAAGTGCAAAGCTATCTAAGCCTGTAATCATTCGTTGGGCGATGGTAGTGATGCCTGGCATTTTATCGATGTTCAGCAATAAACTCAGGGTTGTTGAAATTCCAATGCTATATGCCACAGGAACTTTGAGTATCAGCAAAGCAAAGAAGCTCACAAATAGGACTAATATGCTTATAACTTCTATGCTCATAGTGATTCTTGGTTTAGAATATTGGATATGTGATGGATTGAAAAATACATAATTAGCAATCCACTGAAAGGCAAAATAGCATACACATAACCCAAGGGAATACGTAATGTGCCAGACAATTGCTCTAAATGTAATGTCGTGTAAACGAGATTAAATCCACCGATCACCATTACAATGAGTGCAAACATGAAAATAAATGCCTCAACAAGGATGCTCACTTTTGTTTGATTTTTCAAGGATAATTTTTGAAACACAAAGTCCATTGATAAATGTTCTCTTTTAGCATTTAGATAGGCTGCTCCCAAAATTGCCAACCAAATCAGCGCGAACCGAGCAAATTCTTCAGTAAATGTAAATGATGTGTTAAGCACATACCTTGCAAAAACTTGCCACAAGACATCCACAACCAGTAATGCGAAAATAATCACTAGAAAAATTTCTATAAAATGATTTATTTTTTTGAACATAGCCTCAATTTATTGTGTTTGAATTTTTTTTACCAGTTCATTAAGTACTGAATCCTTTGTTATTTCTTCTAATACAGACTTGGACTTTTCCGCAAATAATGATTTGTCTGGTCGTATCACCTCAACACCCGCGCTTTTTAACTTTTTCATACATGCTGCGACTGATTCTTCCCAATATTTTTTTTCGGCCTGTGCCGATTCATAAGCGGCTTCTTGTATCCATTTTTTTTCTTCATCCGAAAATTTTTTCCAGTACTTTGTACTAATAATCAATACATCGGGAATGGATGAATGTTCGTCTAAGGTATAGTATTTGCTTACTTCAAAATGATTGGATGACACAAACGACGGCGGATTATTTTCAGCGCCGTCCACCACGCCTTGTTGAATGGCTGTGTATAACTCGCTGTACGCCATCGGCGTAGCCGAACCTCCTAAGGCATTGACCATATTGATGGCAGCTTGGCTATTCATCACTCGTATTTTGAGCCCTTTTAAATCTGCGGGGGTTCGGATGGCCTTATTCTTGGTATAAAAACTTCTGCTGCCCGCATCATAAAAGCAAAGTCCCCGCAACCAATAATGGCCTCCCTTTTGCAATAAATATTTTCCAACATCTCCTTCCAATACTTTGAATAGATGTGCTTTGTCTCTAAATAAATAGGGGACACCTAATACATTGTAATCAGGCACAAAATTTGCCATGGT
>CAYRIF010000114.1:0-10756 GCA_964424205.1 uncultured Roseivirgaceae bacterium
AATCAAGTAATAACATTAAATACTTTGGCTCATATAAGAGATGTTAATGATCCTTTGGGAAATATGGATCCTGCTACTGTCAAAATTACTGAGCCGCCAACAAATGGTACTACCTCAATTGATCCATTAACCGGTATTATTACCTACACCCCCAATCCGGATTTTATTGGTTTTGATACATTTAAATATGAAGCTTGTGATGATGGAAACCCATTGCCTTCGCTGTGTCAACAAGGGACGTTAAGCATGACCTTTATTGAAGATACGGATGGGGATTTAGTGCCGGATATTTGGGATTTAGATGCCAATAATGATGGTATTCTTGATAGTGATTTTTCCACTTGCTCTACCTCGTTTACGGATGATGTAGACTTTGTTCCTGCTGTCATCAATGGAAACCTAACCGCTACCATGGTACATGATGCAGGGTTTTATTCTGCCTCCATCACCAATACTAATCCTACTACAGGTGCTTACAATGCCGGATATCCACAGTATGTTGATAATCCTTCTAACGTGAGAATATTTAGGCGTGGCGGATCAGGAGCTACTACTACTATTGTTTTTGACAACCCAACTTTTAGACAGCAGATAAGCATTTTGGGAGTGCACGCAAACGAAAGCCAGGAGGTTACCTTTTATTACAAAGGCAAAAAAGTAGGGATTGCTCCTACTATTTCTGGTAACGGTGCTTTCAATAACGATACAATTTCATTCCAAGGAGGAGGAGGTTCTGCCAGTTTTTCTTTTACTATTTCATCCCCTGTTGATAGCCTGATTATAAGGTCAGTTGGTACAGCTGACAACATATTTATAGATATTGACGGAGATGCTTGCACCACTTCTGATAGTGATGGAGATGGCATTTTTGATTACCTTGACCTAGATCTTGATGGCGATGGCATTTACAACATAGTGGAAAATGGCGCTTTAAAGCAGCCCGGTGTAAAAGACGATAACCACGATGGCATGATTGATGGGACGTCTGCTGATTTTGGAGCAAATGGCTTGTTCAACCCGATAGAAAGCGATGATGGTTTTAGCCCAACACTTTCTTTTGCATATACCAACACCGATGCAGACGGTATCTTAAACTACCTAGACCTAGACAGTGACGGCGATGGCATCCCAGATAATGTAGAAGGACAACCAACAGTAGGCTACACTGCACCAAGTGGCAATGACACCGATAATAACGGGGTAGATGATGCCTATGATACCAATGGCAACTGGATAGATCCTGTCAATACAGATGGCGCAGCAGATGGCGCAGATTATCTAGATACAGATAGTGATGATGACGGGGTAGATGACACCAATGAAGTGGCACTTGTCTTGAGCAACGGTGATGGTGATAATGACGGGTTAGATGACGCAGCAGATACTACAGTAGGTTATGATGATTCCAATAGCAATATAAATACACCCAGCCTTTTACCTGATATTGACAGTGATGTGTTCTCAGGAGGAGATGTAGATTATAGAGATAATACCGATGATAGACTTGATACCGATAATGATGGCATTGTGGATGCGATAGATATTGACGATGACAATGATGGTGTCTTAGATACAAAAGAAACAGAAGCTTGTTCTGGTTCCTATATTTCGTTTTTAGAGGACTTCGGACAGGGGGATAGAACAGATACACCTTATTCCAACTATTGTTATGAAGATGGGTCCGGTACTGATTGTGTACAGGGAAGTGCAAACCCTTCTAACCTTGAAGATGGCGAGTATGCCATACTGAATAACGTAAATGCAGCGGCGACTTGGGCATCTGGTTCATGGCAGAATCAAACAGACCATACAAGTAATCCTAACGGTCGAATGGCACTATTCAACGCTTCCTATGAACCTGGTGAATTTTATAATCGGACTTTTACAGGCTTGTTCCAAAACACTGCGGTACGTTTTAGCTTTTGGATATTAAATTTAGATAAAATAACACTCCCCAATAGTAGGATACTTCCTAATGTGACTGTTCAAATACAGGACAAAGATGGAAATCTATTATTTAATTTCAATACTGGAAATATCGCCAAAGACGAAATGTGGCATGAGTATTCAACTACGTTTAATCCAGGCAATCATACGGAGATCAAACTCGTGTTGCTTAACAATGCTCCTGGAGGTGGGGGTAATGACCTCGCATTAGATGACATCTCCATCATTCAACAGTTTTGCGATACCGACAACGACGGAATTTCAAATCACTTAGATTTAGATAGTGATAACGATGGCATTTATGACATTGTAGAAAATGGCGTGTTAAATGAGGCAGGTGTAACTGATGATAACAATGATGGCATGATAGATGGCGTTCCTGTTGATTTTGGAAACAATGGCTTGTTTAATGGCATCCAAAGTGATGATACACCTGCAGCAACAATCAATTACAACGTGTTTGATACTGACAATGACGGCATCATCGATGCACAAGAATTAGATGCCGATGCCGATGGCTGTAATGATGTCTTAGAAGCAGGATTAGATGATCCAGATTTTGATGGGCTACTGGGAGAATCTCCTGTATCTGTGGATGGTTTGGGACTTGTATCAAGCGGTACTGGTTATACAACACCTATAAAAACCGCAACAGGTGGGTTTGCTTTCCAAGATATTGGCACCAGTAGTGGTTGCTCATTGGTGGCTATGGACGATGCTGTGCTGATGGGCAGTAATACTTCTTTTGTTAATGGAAATGCATTAGACAATGACGTGGCCAACTATACAGATATATTAATCGTCAACACGACTCCTGTCATCGCACCAACCAATGGCACACTTGAGCTCCATGCAGATGGCACTTTTACTTACACCCCTAATGCAGGTTTTATTGGACAAGACAGTTTTGTCTATGAAGTATGCGATGGTTTGCTGCCACAACAATGCGACCAAGCCACTGTAACAATTACCATTACTGTGCTGAAAATCTCTGAAGGATTTTCTCCGAATGGAGATGGCATCAACGATTACTGGTTTATGGAAGGCATCAATAGTTATCCACAAAACAAAGTAAAAGTATTTAACCGATGGGGAAATATGGTGTACCAAACTTCAGGGTATAATAATATTGACAAACGATGGGATGGCGTATCTACAGAAGGCGCGTTCTTAGGTAAGAAAAGTGTCCCTGAGGGTACCTACTTCTATGTGTTAGATTTAGGAGACGGTGCTGAAGTTATTAAAGGATATATCACAGTAAAAAAATGATAAAATGAGAGATGATAACAATTTCCAATATGAGAATTTTTCCCAAATAGGGAATATGGCGTTGCCTAAAGAGGCGAAAAATAGCCAAAATTAACGTTATTCATAAATATTTGATATGGCACAACAATTGAGAGATAAGCATTATAAACGAAACAATATGGTACTTTTTAAAGATAAAATAATAAAATACTTACTAGTAGGGCTAGTTCTACTCATGTCAAGTAGCGCATTCTCCCAACAGCAATACATGTTTACACAATACATGTTTAATGGACTAGCGATTAATCCCGCCTATGCCGGATCGCACGAGTCACTGACACTGACCACTGTTGCTAGAAAGCAATGGGTAGGTTTTCCAGGTGCGCCAAGTACGCAAACATTCTCTGCGCACAGTCCGCTTAAATTTGGCAATGCCTCAGTAGGTGGCGTCATTTATCATGACAAAATAGGTGCGCTCAACCAAACTGGACTAAATGGTATTTATGCCTACCGCATCCCTATAGGAAAAGGGAAATTATCAATGGCTATTCAGGGCGGCTTTTATCACTATGCTACTGACTATACAGGCGTGAAAATTATTAGTGAAGGAGGTAATATTGTTGATCCTGAATTCCAATATGACATTAGCAAATTTGTGCCAAACTTTGGTGCAGGGCTTTACTACCACACATCTAACTATTATGTAGGGTTTTCTATTCCACAGCTTATCAACGTGCCAGCATGGAATAGCGAAACAGGTGGTGTGGACAATATCAAACATTATTTTATCCATGGGGGTTATGTGTTTGACATTAACAGAGACTTAAAATTGAAACCTAATTTTTTGATAAAAGCAGTGACTGGAGCTCCTGTTGAGTTTGACTTAAATGCTAACTTATTAATTAAGAATAGGGTCTGGGTTGGATTTTCGTATAGATCATTGGAATCAATAGATGCCATCGTCCAATTACAACTCAATAATGAATTACAGATAGGGTATTCTTATGATTTTGGAACGGGAGGAATCGGCAACTACAACAGTGGCTCTCATGAACTCATGCTATCATACAGAATCAAAACTAGAAAAGAAATTATTCTTACGCCTAGATATTTTTAAAAAACCATTTAATACTAAACACCAAAAATCGTGAAACGGATTATATACATAGTAATTGCACTATTGTTAACAGTAGGTACTGTTAACAGCAAGCCTAGAGGCGAAAAGAAATTAAGTAAAACGCATCAAAAAGCGAATTACCTTTTTGAAACAAAGGCCTATACTTCTGCTATAGAATATTATAACAAAGCATTGAGGAAGGATAAAAATAATGCCGAAATTATGCTACAAATCGCTGAGAGTTATCGCCTTCTTAACAATACACAGGATGCCGAGATTTGGTATGCTAAGGTGATAGAAAATGAGCGAATCATCAAACCAAGGCATATTCTTAATTATGCAAGAGTATTAAAATCCAATGGCAACAATGCTGCTGCTGAAAAATGGATTGATATTTTTCTAGAAAAAAATCCTGACGCGCAAATCGGTTTAAACTTCAAGAAAAGTCTCATTAATAATAATGATTACTTTAAAGATTCTGCCAACTACTACGTAAAAACGTTAAAAATAAACTCTAGCGCTTCCGATTTTGGTCCTGCCTACTACAAAGAAGGCATTGTTTTTAGTTCGGCCAGGGAGACTAAGAAATCAGGAAAAAAATACAACCGAGATAACAGCCGTTACCTTGACTTGTTCTATGCACAATTTGACAAAGCCACTGGCACAAGTACCATTAGTAGTTTAGATGACAATATCAATTCTAAATATCATGAGGGGCCTGCCGTGTTTTACAACAACTTTCAAAATGCGTTTTTCACAAGAAATAATTACCAAGGTGGAAAAAAGAAATTAGATAAAAAAGGCATTAATCATTTACAGATTTTTCAAGCCGAATGGTCTGATGTAAAAAATAAATGGATTAACATCAAGCCTTTTGCTCACAATAACAAAGACTATTCAATCGGACATCCTAGTATCACAAACAACGGCACAAAATTGTATTTCATTTCCGATATGGAAGGTGGTTTTGGTGGTACTGACATTTATGTTAGTAATCTTGAAAATGGCAGTTGGTCAGCACCAGTAAACTTAGGCGCCGATGTAAATACCCCTGGCAACGAAATGTTTCCATTTATCCATGACGATCAAACTTTATATTTTGCGTCTAACGGACAAGGGGGGCTAGGTGGTTTAGATATTTATAGAATGGATTTAGAAGGGGATGAAAAAGGTGTGGTGAGAAATATGGGAGCACCGCTGAACTCATCAAAAGATGATTTTGCACTCATCTTAAACGAAGAAGGTGACGCAGGCTATTTTTCTACCAATAGAAGTGGTGGTGGAAGCAATGATGATATTTTTAGTTTTCAAATATTATCTAACCAAGCACCTGAGCTCGTGGACAACCAACCGCCCACTAATTTGACCGTTTCCATCGGCGAAGGGGTAATCACCAATGAAAGAACTGACGCCGCTATTGCTACATTTGAGAAAGAACTCTTAGCACATGTACCTGAATTAGATGTAAAGCAATTAGATTTAGTAGCTACTGAAAATACAGATGGCGAAAACAAAATTGTTTTTGTAGACTTAAAGGGAGAAAGCGAAGAAGACAGGAAGCTGGTAGAGGCGTTTATTGAAAAAACGAAGGACGAATTCACCGTCATCGTCACAGACGAAGAAAATGACAGCGCAGCACAACTTGCTGAATTAAGTAAAGATGATAACAATGCCATTTATAAAATGGACTTGCATATCAATACCATTGATGCTAAAACTGCAAACCTAAAATACGTTGACGCTGACAACAGTGATTATATCACTGATGAAAGAACTAAAGAGGCAATTGCTAGACTGAAATCAGCCATCAAAGAGATGACTCCTGAGTTAAACTACGAAGAACTAAGACTTGTTTCGGTACACAATATCAGTGGTAGCAGTCAAATTTTCCTTGATGGAAGCAAAGGCTACTATGAACTGGTCAGTGAAAACGGCAATCGCTATTTACGAAATAAAAATGATGAATCGTTGATTGAAGAAAATGTAGCCAACGATGATAACTTAAAAGAGTTTCTTGAATTACTCTTACTCGTTAAAGAAGGCATCTTGCTCAATAGCGACAACGAAGAGAAAATCTCTAATATCTTTTATGATTTTGATAAATCTACCATTCGTACTGATGCGAAAGCAGAGCTAGATAGAATTATCGGATTTATGATACAGCACAAAGAACTAAATTTGGACATTAGTGCTTTTACCGATAGTAGAGGGGCGGCTAGTTACAATGTAGCACTATCAAAAAGAAGAGCATATGCTGTATTTAATTACTTAACAAAAAAAGGCATTAGCAAATACAGGCTCGTAACACATAATTTTGGAGAAGACAAGCTTATCAACCGATGTGGTGATGGCATCAAATGTCCTGAGAATGAACATCAGCAAAATAGAAGGGCTGAATTTAAAATATTCTATTAGTCTTTAAAAATATTTTTTAAGCTGTGAGAGGTGGTCGCTAATTAGATTTAGGTCTGAATGGTTTGATCACCTCTTTATTACATTCAAGAAAAGGTCCTTCTATCAGATCAATACAGTAAGGAATTGCAGGAAATACAGCATCCAAACATTCACGAATTGCCTTGGGCTTACCGGGAAGATTCACAATCAGCGTATTATTTCTTATACCTGCTGTCTGCCTAGACAAAATGGCCGTTGGCACATATTGCAAACTAACCTGTCTCATCAATTCTCCAAATCCTGGCATCATTTTTTGACATACCTCTTCGGTAGCTTCGGGAGTCACATCTCTAAGTGCTGGCCCAGTGCCACCTGAGGTAATAATCAAGCAACAACCTTTGTTATCTGCCATGTCAATCATCGTAGCTGCTAATTGATCCTGCTCATCAGGAATTACCGCATAGACACTTTCCCATTCAGAAGTTAAGTACTCCGTCAGCGTTGCAACAATTGCCTTTCCAGGAATGTCCTCGTAAATCCCTTTACTCGCTCTGTCCGACACGTTTATTATTCCTATTTTTGCTTTCATTTGATTAATTGTTAGTTATACATTCATTTTATCAGGGTTCTGGCGCGTATCAAAGACTGTGTCAATAAATACGACGTAATCATTCAGATGATAAACAATTTTATAATTACCTTCCACCAAATACCTATCCTCATATTTGTTTTTTCTGCTTTTTTGAATTGCTCCCTACTTTGGGTAAATGACTAATTGCTCTTCTCTTTTTAGAATTGATTCTATTACCTGACTTGCTTTACTTAGTGAACTAATAGTCAAAAAATCAAAAATTTCACCTAAGTTTTCTAGTGATTCCTCTGTCCAAATTACTTTACAAAGCCTCAACCTATTTTAATTTATTTTTAAAATGACTTCTAACTTCTTCCGTTGTATTTACTCTCCCTTCTTTTATATCCTCTTCTGATCTATCCAGTCGCTTCTGAAGCTCATCCAAAGTCATTGGTTTAAGTTTTTTTTATACGTTTTTTGATTTTCCTTTTTAAGCACATTCATAAGTTTTTCAATAATCCCCTCATCCTGTATTCTTAAAAACACTTCCATAAAACGAACCTTTGAAGGTTGTAAATCCATATCAATTTAATCTAGTTACTCTTTAAATATATTAAAAATTTAGCTCAAATCAAAAATTGTTCTTTCGATAAATCAAGCCATTCCAAAGTAGCATTGCAAAAAATATCTTCCAATACTCCTTCTTCCAAATCCATTTTCTCCAAAAATGCGCCAATCTCTAAGTCACCCAATGGAAAAGGATAATCCGAACCCAACGTGACTCTTTTTGAGCCTTGCATTTTCAACACATATTCCATCAACATAGGATCATGGGTAATACAATCTACCCAAAACTTACCCAAATATTCCCTTGGGTTAATAGGGTTATCAATGGCTACCAAATCAGGGCGGCAGTTAAAACCATGCTCTATTCTACCAATGGTTGGTAAAAAAGAACCTCCTGAATGCGCAAAGTTAACCCTCAGTTCAGGCAATCGTTCAAACACCCCACCGAAAATCATGGAAGCAATCGCCCTGGATGTCTCGGCAGGCATGCCCACAAGCCAAGGCAGCCAATATTTAGTCATTTGGTCAAAACCCATCATATTCCATGGGTGGACTAATACTGCCATCCCTAATTCCTGACATGCTTCAAAAATCGGGAAGAACTGCTGCTCACTCAAATTTTCATCATTAATATTTGAGCCAATCTGAATGCCTGGAAACCCCAGTGCCTTACAGCGCTCTAATTCCTTAATTGCCAAGTCCGTATCCTGCATGGGTATGGTTGCCAGTCCAACATAATTGTTGGGGAATTTATTGACCAACGCAGCAATGTCATCATTCAAAAACATGGAAAGGTCTAGGCAGTCTTTTGCTTTTGCCCAATAGGAAAACATCACAGGAATGGTGCAGACTACCTGCACCTGTGTGTCGAATTTTTTGTAATCCGCTATTCTGACTTTAGCATCCCAACAATTCTCTTCAATCTCTCTGAAAAACTGATTGCCCTTCATCATTTTGGCAAATCCTTTCCGGTGATGCTGCAAGTATATAAAGTCTCCGTAGCCAAATTTATTAGCAAAATTTGGGAGCTTCTCTGGGATAATATGAGTGTGCATGTCAATTTTTAGCATGCCGTAATATCTGGTTTTTTATTCATTAAAGTCAAGTTTTCCTATTTTTCCATGGTTTCCTCTTTTTTAGGCACTGGATCATAGCCGCTTCCTCCCCAAGGATGACAACTGCCAATTCTTTTCATGCCCATCCAAGCTCCTTTGAATGCGCCCCATTCTTTTATGGCATCTACTGCATAGCTAGAACAAGTTGGCGAATACCTGCAATTAGCTCCTAGTAACGGCGAAATAGCCGCCTGATAAAATCGGACAATTCCTAAAAAAATTGTACTAAAAATTCTGTTTATCATATACCAATTACTCCATTTGGAAGTAGCATTCTCCAAAATTACTCAATATTTCCTGAACTCATGATAAAAGTAAAAATCTATTCTATAATTTTGACCTGTGCAAAAAAGTCAATTACTTTTCGAATACTCTCCATGGTTCATACTGCTTTGTTTAGCAGTAGGCGTTGCTTATGCTTTTTTTCTATATCAAAAAGGCGGTCCCTGGGGTAAAAAAGTAAATCAACTATTGGCTGCAACACGTTTTCTGCTTGCCAGTATTTTATGTTTCCTTTTACTTGGTCCATTTTTGCGCCAAATAAAAAATACCATAGAAAAACCAACATACGTTTTTGCCATTGATAACTCTACTTCCATCAGCAAAGTAACAGACAGTACGACCATTCAAAAGATTCTCGGTCAATTTAAAAAAATAAACGCATCACTAACTGAAAAAGATTTCGATACCGAATTCCGAACTTTTGACGGTAAAAAGAAAACTGCCGATGATGTTGTCATGAATCATGGCAGTACCAACTTGAATTCATTACTAAAAAACATTCAAACCGATTATGAAAGCAAAAATTTAGCAGGGGTCATTTTGTTAAGTGATGGTATTTATAACCAAGGGGTTTCTCCAACTTTTGCGCCTTACAACTTTCCTATTCATACCGTTGGCATAGGAGATACAATCGCCCGACCTGATGTAAACATTAATGCGATCTACTATAACAAAATCGCCTATCAAGGAAATAAATTTCCTATATTGGTAGAGGTGACTTCCAACCGACTAGCAGGAAAAACAGTAGACATCACTGCCAAGCAAAATGGGAAAGTCTTAGCAAAAAAAACAATCTCTCTAAAAAACGACAACTCATTCGACGAAGTTGAACTGCTCATTGCCGCCAACCGAAAGGGGCTGCAACATTATACCATCGAGGTATCAAAGGTAAGTGGTGAATTTAGTGTGGAGAATAACACCAGATCTGCATACGTGGATGTCATTGAGGGAAAGCAAAAGATTTTATTAATTGCCAAAGCACCGCACCCCGATATTAAAGCGTTACAAAGTGTAATTTCCATCAATGAAAACTACCAACTAGACACTTATATTCCGGGGATTAATAAACACAAAGAAGACAAGTACGATTTGGTTATTTTGTACCAATTGCCTGACAAATCAAATACAGCAAAAAAAATCATTGATGGGTACCTCAAAAAAGGAACACCTACCCTGTTTGTGTACGGCAGTCAAACCGACGAAAGGCAATTTAATTTACAAAATGGTGTGCTAAAAATCAGGACTAGAAGCAACCAACCAGACAAAGTGCTTCCTTCCTACAATGCTGATTTTCAGAAATTTATCTTTGAAAAAGAAAACCAAAGCATTGTCAATGGATTTACACCAGTATATGTTCCTTACAGCAATTTTAAATTAAACCCTGGAACGGCAACTATTTTATACCAAAAGATAGGAAGTGTAAAAACTCAAAAACCATTGTTGGCCGTTGGAGATAACAACGGCGCTAAGTCGGCACTCATGCTGGGCGAAGGGTTTTGGCAGTGGCGCCTTCAA
>CAYRIF010000115.1:0-10638 GCA_964424205.1 uncultured Roseivirgaceae bacterium
GGTATCATTAAATGAAACTATACAAATACCTACGGGAAGAGAGAGCTTGGAAATACATTATACAGGGATTAGTTTGTACGCGCCCGATAAGGTGAGGTTTAAGTATATGTTAGAAGGATTTGACCATGACTGGATTGATGCTGGAAAAAGAAGAATAGCATACTACACAAATCTTGACCCCGGGGATTATGTTTTTAAAGTAAAAGCTGCTAATAATGATGGCGTATGGAATGAGAATGGAGCCACCATTGTATTGCATAAAAAGGCTTTCTTTTTTGAGACCAAGGTATTTTCATTTGGTGTGATACTGCTTACATTATTGATTATTGGTTTGATGTATTATTTGAGGACTAGATCACTGCGAGTGCATAATACGGAGTTGCAAAAAATGGTAGAAGAAAGGACAGCAGGCGTCACCAAACAAAGAGAACGAATTGAGGTGCAAAAAGAAGAGCTAGATAAGCTAAATGCAATTAAAGACAAGTTAATTTCTATAGTATCTCATGATTTGAGAGGACCAATTAACTCTTTCTCTGGGATTGTTGGTCTACTGAGTTCTGGAAATTTGACGAGAGAAGAATCACAAAATTTGGCGGCAAGTGTGGGTGGAGATATTAACAAGGTGAAGAATTTGATGGATAACCTTTTAAACTGGACGAAAAGCCAGATGCAGGGCATTAGACTAAATAAAGTGGTTATTTCATTGTTTGCAGTGACGCAAGAGATTGTAGATTTGTTTGAGATGGATGTAAAGAAGAAAAATATTTTATTGGTTAATAATGTAGAAAAACAAATGATGGCATTTGCAGATTTGGATATGGTCAAATTAGTTTTACGAAATTTAATTAATAATGCCATTAAATTCACCCCTCCTACGGGAGAAATAATGGTGAGCGCCGTTTTAAAAGATGAGTTTGTAGAAGTAACTGTGCAAGATACTGGTGTTGGAATTGATAGAGATCATATTGATAAATTATTTTCTCCAGGGTTTAATTATTCCATGTTAGGCACTTCACAAGAGACAGGTTCAGGACTTGGCTTGTTGCTTTGCAAAGATTTTGTAGAACAAAATGGCGGAAAAATTTGGGTAGAGAATAATGATAAGGAAGGAAGTTCATTTAAGTTTACTTTGTTAAGAAATTAATTATTATTGCCTACGTCACCTTTTTATAGCTAACTACTGCCAAGAAGTTCATCACAACCGCATAAATAATAATTTTTATAAATTGCGGAATGATATCATTGAATCCTGCTCCTTTAAGCATGACCATTCGCATGACTTCCACAAAGTATTTTATCGGATTAAACTCCGTCAAATATTGAGCCCATGCAGGCATACTTTCTATCGGTGTAAATAGCCCACTCATTAGAATAAAGATAACCACAAAAAACCAAGATATAAACATAGCTTGCTGTTGGGTGTCCGTGAAGTTGGATATAAAAAAACCCATGCCTAACAGAACCAACAGGTAGATGGCTGCGAAGACATAAATGAGTCCAATACTACCCACCATTGGCACTGCAAATAGTACTTTCCCTACGATTAGGCCAATGGTAAGTTCAAATAAACCAATCACCCAAAAAGGAAAGAGTTTGCCAATGATAAATTGATGCTTTTGTATAGGGGTTACATTGATTTGTTCTAATGTACCAATTTCTTTTTCACGGACAATGTTCATACCTGATAGGAATAAAGTAATCATCGTGATAAGAAGCACCAAAATACCTGGCACCATGAATGTTTTATAATTCAATTCAGGGTTGAACCAAAAGGAAGTAACTGTATCGATTCGTTTTGGTCGTTCTTTTATTCCTGAAGTGGGCAATAGTGCTATTTGTATAGATTGGTTATAGTTTTTTATAATTTCGGAAACATATACATTCTCAACACCCGCAGCAGCGCCATCTATGGCATTGACGATTACAGACAATGACCCTTTTTTATCTTTAATAATGTCCCGCTCAAAATGTTGAGGAATCTGTAAAATAACATTAACGGCTCCTTTTTGCATGGCATCTTTTGCGATTTTAGAAGATGGGAAATCGGCAACCACATTGAAATATGTTGAGGCTTCAAATTTATCAATCAGGGCTCTTGAGTATGCTGTTTTATCAGCATCAATATAGGAAAAACTTATATTTTTTACCTCAAAAGTGGCAGCGTTTGACAATATCAAAAGTTGGATAAGGGGTAATATAAATATCAGCGGTAACATTCCTTTGTTTCGGAAAATTTGCTTGAATTCTTTCTGTATGATAAATCCTATTGTTCTCATCTTATTTTATTTCCTAATTCCTTTCACCCACCAAATCTATAGCGTAGGTGGGTCTCTAATCTCAATGCTCTATATCTCCAATCTCCGTTTCTATTCCAATCTTATTTTGTAATTCTTAATACTTAGGGCAATGAAAAACACTGTCATCCCCAATAAAATCAATGTTTCTTTCCATATATAACTAAAACCTACCCCCTTCAGTAGCAGTCCTTTTAAGATAATGATATACCATTTGGCCGGGATGATATTACTAATTACTTGTAACGGCATTGGCATGCTTTCAATCGGAAAAATAAATCCTGAAAGTAAAATAACGGGTAACATGAGACCCATTAGAGAGATCATCATGGCAGTTTGTTGTGTTTTCGAAATGGTTGAAATTAATATTCCAAGTGACAATGAACCGACTATAAATAAAATACTTTCTGCGGCTAGTAGAAATAAGCTCCCTTCTATGGGCATTTTAAATATAAAGAAGCCAAGTAACAATATGACTACTGCATTAATCACTGACAAAAAGATGTATGGAAATACTTTTCCAATAATTACCTGAAAGGGTTTTATGGGTGAAACTAATAGTATCTCCATAGTGCCTAGTTCCTTTTCTTTTGTGACTGAAATAGAGGTCATCATGGCAGAAACTAACATCAAAATAATGGTCATGACCCCTGGAACAAACATGAATACACTCTTTAGTTCAGGGTTATAAAACATTTGTGTTTGGGGTATTATCTGATAGGGGATAGTCACTGCTTTATTTAGTTCTTGTTGATAGTGCTGCAAAACTGCCGAGGTGTAATTACTCACTGTATTGGCAACGTTGGGATCAGTAGCATCTGTGATGATTTGTATGTTAGCTTTGTTTTCTGTTGTTAAATTTTTGCTAAAATCATTCTCAAAAATTAAAACTGCTTTTACCTTTCCTTTTTGAAATATGGATTCAATCTCTCTTTCATTGTCAATGAACCCATTGATATTAAAATACTTAGAAGCTGCTATTTTATCTATAATTTTATGGGTTTGTGCATCTTTTGATTTGTCTAGGATGGCAATATTTACATTGTTAATTTCGTTGGTGATGGCAAAGCCAAACAGCATAATTTGTGCGATGGGCATCCCGAAAAGTATGAATAATGACCGTCTATCTCTGAAGATATGGTAAAACTCCTTTCGTATAAAACCTATAAATTTATTCATTTCTAATCTTTATTTCTATTTCATCTTTTACCATTCCAAATAAGTCGGAACAAGTTATAAGGCATTTAAGGTTCATATAAACGTTTACTTATCCCTTATCCTAGTCTTACCTCTCATTTCTTATCTCTCTTTTACCCACTGAATCCGCTAACTTGCGGAGTAGGAATGTCTTTTTCCTTTAGTCTTACGTCCTAAGTTCAATAGTCTTATGTCTTAACCTCATTCAACATTCCGAGCTAACTTCAAAAACACATCATTCATAGATGCCGCCTGAAACTGTTTTTTTAAGTTTTTTGGGGTATCCAATGCCTCAATTTTTCCATCAACCATAATGGATACGCGATCGCAATATTCCGCCTCATCCATATAGTGTGTGGTTACAAATACGGTTGTGCCATTGTGCGCTGTTTTGTAAATCATTTCCCAAAATTGCCGTCTAGTAATAGGATCCACACCACCAGTAGGCTCATCCAGAAAAATAACTTTTGGGTCATGCAATAATGCCACTGAAAAGGCTAATTTTTGCTTCCAACCCAATGGCAGCGCACCTACTAACTCATCAGCTATCTCCTCTAGCCCCAATTCATGAAGTAACGCCTTTGTTTTTATTTTCAAATCTTTCTTTTTTAGCCCATAGATACCGCCATAAAACACAATATTTTCTTTAACCGTGAGGTCATCATACAAGGCAAATTTTTGGCTCATATAACCTATACTTTTTTTGACACTTTCTGGGTGGGTATGTACATCAAATCCAGCCACCTTGGCATCACCTGAAGTGGGATTTGAAATTCCAATAAGCATTTTTATTGCGGTAGTTTTTCCGGCGCCGTTTGCGCCTAGAAAACCAAAAATCTCTCCTTGCTTTACTTCAAATGAGATAGCATCTACAGCGGTAAAATCACCAAATTTTTTGGTGAGATCTTTAACTCGTATGACGTTTTCATTTTTCATTTTTTTTGTAGTTCAAACTAACAGGTTTTTACACCTACGCTAATGCTTCGGTGTACGAAAAAAACCTGTTAGTTATATTATTATCTTGCCAATTCCATAAATGTATCCTCAATCGTGGTTTCTGTTTGCTGAATGGTAATATTAGTAAGCCCATTTTCTTCGAGAAACTGTTGTAATTGGTTTGGATTAAAGTTTTTTCTTTGGTCTGTATAGTGTACAAATTCTCCAAACGGATATACACTGTAATGATGCTCATATTTATTTAAGGTGATAATGAGTTTGTACATATTGTCAGCACTTATATCATAAATAGTTTTGGGATAATGATTTACAATTTCTTGTGGGGTATCAATATCCAGTATTTTCCCATCTTGAATGAGGGCAATCCTATCGCACAAAGCAGCCTCATCCATATACGGAGTGGAAACCAAAATGGTAATCCCTTTTTGCTGTAAGCGTTTGAGCATTTCCCAAAACTCTTTTCTAGAAACAGGATCAACACCGGTGGTAGGTTCATCAAGGAATAGTACTTTTGGTTTGTGTATTAATGCACAACTGAGCGCCAATTTTTGCTTCATTCCTCCGGATAAATCACCTGCTCTACGTTTTTTGAATGGCTCAATTTGGACGTAAATATCCTTAATCAACTCGTAGTTTTCTTCAATGGTGGTGCCAAAAATTGTGGCGAAAAAGTTTAGATTTTCTTCTACCGTTAAGTCTTGATACAGTGAGAAACGACCGGGCATATAACCTACATGATTTCGGATGGAAATGTAATCGTCGATTACATCATACCCTGCTACTGTAGCACTCCCCTCATTGGCAACAAGTAAGGTGGTAAGTATCCGAAAAATTGTAGTTTTCCCAGCGCCATCCGGGCCAATGAGTCCAAATAGTTCACCTTCTTTTACATCGAAAGAAATATTATCTACTGCTTTTAAATCACCGTACGATTTTGATATATTTTTTATTTCTATACTCATTTGATTCCTAATTTCTATTTCCTCTTTTTACCATATAAGGCATATAAGAATTATATAAGTGTCTTGTCGTAAATCCTATGTCCTAAAGTCTTACCTCTTTTTTCTTTTCTCTCTTTTACCATATAAGGCATTTAAGGTTCATATAAGTATTTACTAATCCCAAATCCTTATTTCCTCAAGTCTCTTCTCTCTTCTCTCTTCTCTTTTCTCTCTTCTCTCTTCTCTCTTCTCTTTTCTCTTTTCTCTCTTCTCTTTTCTCTTTTCTCTCTTCTTTTTTCTCTCTTCTCTCTTCTCTCTTCTCTCTTCTCTCTTCTCTCTTCTCTCTTCTCTTTTCTCTCTTCTCTTTTCTTCTCTTCTCTTTTCTCTCTTCTCTTCTCTTTTCTCTTCTCTTTTCTCTTCTCTTTTCTCTCTTCTCCCCATATAGGGAATCATAAAATTTATTTATACTATTCCCTAATCTTCTAATCCCTATTTTCTAATTTCCCGCCACCATTACCAATCCACATCTCCGCAGGCATGCCAATTTTCAAGCTACCATCATTTTTCACATCAATTTTAACGGCATATACTAGGTTCACTCGTTCTTCTTTGGTCTGAATAATTTTAGGTGTAAACTCTGCCGATGAAGCCACCCATGAAACTTTTCCGCTGTAGTCTTTCATGCCGTCTCCTGCCTCTATTTTTACGGTTACCGTTTGTCCTACTTTGACATTGGCCAATTGTGTTTCGCTGATATATACCCGCAGAATCATGTTAGTCAAATCAGCAACTTTATAGAGCGGTCTTCCAAACGCAGTAATTTCATTGGGTTCAACGTACTTGACTAATACGGTACCGTTTACAGGATTGATAATACTACTTTTTTTAATCTGGTCATTGATTTGAGCCAATTGTGCATCGATGCTTTTCACTTCATTTACTATCGGCGCATTTTGTGATTCTACACTACTGATTTGCTGATTGATGACATCAATCTTCCCGATGATGTCGTCAAGTTGTTTTTGGGTGCTGGCATTTTCTTTAATCAGGTTCTCCACTCTTTTTTTATTGACAATGGCTGTCCTTCGTTGCGCTTTTAGCACATTTATTTGAGATAAAACACCTTTTGATTTTGAATAAATAACATTTTTTCCTGCTTCCAGTTGCGCTTTTTTAAGTGATAATTGTGTGGTGTCGATCACTCCCGCTAATGTGCCTTTGTCAATTACGGCACCTTCTTTCACACTGAAGTGTATTAATTTCCCACTAGACTCTGCTGATACTGTGATTTCGGTCGCTTCGAAGTTTCCGTAGCCATCTGCTTTTTTGTTGCCATCCCCGCACGATGCGATTGTCACTGTAAGGACAAGAATTCCTAGTATTTTATTTATTGTTTTCATCTTATAAGTTTCTAATTGATAATGCTCCTGATTTTTTCATTTGTTATTTTGTGCCGCTTGTTATTTGATAGTTTGCTTTGGCTAGTAGCAGTTGTATTTCATGTGTTTTTAAGCTGTTTTTTGCTTCATGAAGATTACTTAGTTCTGTGATATATGCCGATGATGTAATCACGCCATTTTTTAATTGTGAGGCACTTGTTTTTAGAATCTCCTCACGGATTGGAATAATTTCACTATCGGTTTTTACTAACTGCTCAAGCTTTTTGATATTTAATAAATCGTTATTACGTGCTACGTTGGTATTGAATTCAAATACTTCTTTTTTATTGTCAACAAGTTGTTTTGAAAAAGCCAAAGATTTTTGTTGCTTCTTGGTGGCTTTCCAGTCAATGATATGCCAGTTGAGCTTAACACCGACCATGTAGAATTCTTGAAAAGAATTGTCAAGCATATTTAAACCAGGGTTTCCATATCCTCCCGTGGCAAAGGCCATCACTTTGGGTGTTTTTTTCTTGCCAATTAATTCACTTGAGTTGGTGAGTAATTCATCTTGCAGCTCAAATAGGTTTAATTCAGGTCTATTAATTTCTTCGGTGATGGTTGCCAAGATTTGTGGTTTTTCTAGCACTGTATTCTCCTTTATTTTTTGCCCAATTAATTGTGAGAGATTTTGGAGTAAAGTATTCTTGTTAGTATCAATATCAAATTCATTTTGTGCTACTTTAAGCAGTTCGGCCTTCAAAATGGCGTCTGACGCGGGGAGTGCCACCCCATATTTTACTACTGCACTTACTTCTTTTAGTTTGGCCTCTAACTGCTCTTTTTTGATGAGTAACAATGATTTTTGTTCCTCTAACAAAAGTGCAGAAAAGTAGAGGTTGTTAATTTGTTTTTTTAATTGATACAAAGCAATTTTTACTTGCTGTTGGTTTACTTTGAGTGCTGTTTCTTTTATTTTGAGTTTCGAATTAACAATGCCCCCATCATAGAGCATCTGATTTGCAGATATGGTCGCCTTGTATTGATTCTTGTTAGGCGGATTAATCGAAATATTGGGCAACTCCAACGGAACAGCGGTCACATCAGACTGATAGGTTGCCTGCACTGAGAAATCTAACCGTGGTAGTTTTTCTGTTTTAATGACTGCTAAGTCTAACGTATTTTGCTGTGCCAACATTGCTTTTTGTTTGGCCAAGGGATAATTGCTGTTCGCCAAATCATAACATTGTTGCAGGTTGAATTTTTCCTGGGCATTAACTTTAAAACTGAATAGTAGCAGGATTGGGATGATATATTTGATAATATTCATTACTTGATTTTAATAGCGTTAATAATAAATTCTGATACATGTGTTTTTCTTTCTTCCATGAGCGTTTTGTATGCTCTTTTGTCCTTTTGTAAAATTTCACTAAGCAATGGACGCGCTAGAAAAGGAAAAACACATAGTGAAATGATATGGATAATGAGTTGCTGCGCTGATATTTTCCTGACCTCACCATTTTCAACTAATTTTTCTATTTTGCTTTCTAGGCTATTGGCAACTTTTCCAAACTTCTCAGCGATGACCTCTTTAATCATTTCTGGATTTCTGTTTAACTCCTGTATAATAAAAATGGGGATGTAGGTGTGCTTGCTGATAAATGAGATGTAATCATTTACAAAATGTGTTATTAATTCAAAGAATGGTTCTTCCCCGTCAAAAATCTTGATGAGCTTTGGTGCCATGATGGCAAAAGCATTTTTGAAAACCGCTTCAAATAGTTTTTGCTTACTTCTATAGTAATAGTGGAGCATGGCTTTGTTAATGCCTGCCTTGTCTGCAATTTCTTGCATCCTAGCGCCGTCCATTCCCTTGCTTTGGAAAACGTGCTTTGCGGCGTCCAATATTTTCTCTTCAGTGTTTATTTTACTGTTAACCATTTAATTTAATTAATTAGTTTAACCATTTGGTTGGCAAAGATAAATGTTCTATGTTTGCATCCAAAGAAAAAAGCAATTTTTTTTTGAATATATTTTAAATAAACTAAAAATGTAGAAAAATGAAAATAGAAGATGTAACAAGCCTTTTACCCTTTGAGGGGCTAAAAACAAAGAAAATACTGTCAAATGAGCGGTTTGATATGATATTAATTTCACTAGAAAAGGACGCTATATTAAAGGAACATGTGTCAAATACTGAGGCTGCTATCTTAGTGGTTGAAGGAAAAATAGAATTTACGATACTTGGAAAGACGCACATATTAAAGCAAAATGACCTTTTTTCTTTTACTAAAAATGTCAAGCATGAATTGAAGGGGCTTGAGAATTCAAAAGTATTATTGGTGAAATAAAAAATTGTTAGATTTTGTTTTATATTTATAAAAAAATAGGTGATGGTAAAAAAAATAATAGTAGGTATCGGGGTTATATTTGTATTAATGCAGTTTATCAGAATAGATAAAACGGTTCCTGACTACAATCAATCGGACGACATTATCGTAGCGGCAAACCCTAGTAAAGAGGTGGCAACAGTTTTGAAGACTGCTTGCTATGATTGCCACTCTTTTGAATCAAAGTACCCATGGTATTCCAATATTGCCCCTGTTTCCTTTTTCTTGAAAAAACACATTAATGAGGGGAGAGAAGAGTTAAATTTTTCGATATGGTCAACATATTCTCTTAAAAGGAAGGTGCATAAATTGGAGGAAATGAAGGAAATGGTTTCGGAAGGGGAGATGCCGTTGGATAGTTATTTGATTATGCATAGTGAAGCGAAGTTAAGTGATGCAAGTAAGGAAAAATTGCTTGATTGGGTTGATAAAATGCATAAATCAGAAAAATTGAAAGAATAAATTAAGATTAAAGTAATGAAGAAGTATTTGTTAGTAATTGGAACTGCCGCGATGATCGGTTTTGCCTCATGTGGACATAACAATAGTAAAGTGGAAGAACATGGTGCGCAAGAGTCCGACGACCATGCAATGACAGAAGAGGTTGATCAGCAGCTGGCTGATAAATCATCTGAGGGGTATCAGTTAATGAAGCAAAAGTGCTTTGCTTGTCATAATCCTAACTCAGCATCGCATGATGCTATTATTGCCCCGCCGATGATTGCAGTGAAGATGCACTATAATAAGAATTTCGAAACCAAGGAGGCATTTGTGGAAGCCATGGTGAAATGGTCACAAGACCCAAAAGAAGAAGATGCCGTGATGAAAGATGCTGTTACAAGGTTTCGGGTAATGCCAAAGCAAATTTTTGATAAAGCAGATTTGACGAAAATAGCAACATATGTGTATGAGCATGATATTGACCAGCCCGATTGGTTTGAGGAACATTTGAAAGAAGAGCATGGTGGCGGTATGGGAGCAGAAATGGATGCGAAGGGATGGATCAAAAACATGTCACGCAATGAAGAAGGAGAAAAATGGGAGGCAAATAAGGAGACAACAGATGGTGTTGCTAATATGTTGGAACTACTTGAAGGAACAGATGCTAGCACTACTGAAGCGTATCAGAAAAATGGAAAACTTTTGAAGGAGCAAATTGATTTAGTGTTAAACCAATGTACCATGACAGGCGAAGCTCATGAGCAATTGCATACTTTTCTAGTACCATTGATTGCTAAAGTAGATAAGCTAAAATCTGTAGGTACTGAAAAACAGGGTGCCATGATTCAGGGGAAAATCAAGAAGCACCTTGAAGCGTACGATACTTATTTTGAATAGCATTTATTTAGAAAGTAAAACTAGTTCTGCTATTATTTTAAATGGTATATATTTCTTATGCATGGTCTGTGAAGACACCATAGTCGTTTAAGGGTGGATGCAATGGGTTTTAACTAGAAATTGTGCTGTCAAAGTGCCCTGA
>CAYRIF010000116.1:0-10530 GCA_964424205.1 uncultured Roseivirgaceae bacterium
TTTGGCAACGTTCTGGGCTGCCAAATTAAGAAATATCATCTTGCCTACTTTCCAAATAGTTAGTGCCCAGGTGTCCTCTAGAGGGGGCATTTTTTTTTACATTGAACGGATCTCTATAATTGGTGAGGGCAGCAAATTTACCATGCCTGTTTATTCCGAGCCAACTGCCATTTCCTTCTAAGTCTTTTCCTGCAAGAAATTCACTATTTCTATCTTGCCACCAATGAGCCTTTTCTGTCGGACGGTTATGGAATTCATCCCTATTGGCAATGAGTATTAGTTTATACTTTGGGTGTTGTTTATAGGCTAATAATATTAAACACATGAATTCTTAAACCTGTCTTTATAAAATTTAGTTCAAAGGTATAAAAAAAAGACTACCTGCAAGTGTGCAGATAGTCTTGACTTATGAAAAAACCTAATTATTATTTTTTTAATATTTCCACCTCTACCCTAATATTTTTCTTGGCTTGTGGAGAATCTTTATCGTAGAGTGATTTTTTACCTCCCCATCCTTTCACTTCCATTCTGCTTCCTGCGATGCCCTGTTCTTCTAGGTATTTTTTAATGATTATAGCTCTTTCCAATGAGAGTTCTTTGGCACTGCCAAACCCTATTTGGTTTTCTTTTGACATCTTGAAATAGTTTTTTTGTCCTTTGTCAAGTTTAATTATTTTTCCTGCTCCCTTGCCATTGGAGTGTCCATGAAGCATTATTCTCATATCTTTTTTTTCTTTCAATAAGTCAAGCAGTGCGTTAACTTCAAATTTTGATTCTGGTCGCATCACTGCGGCGTCATTGAAAAAATATACATTATACATCACCGCGACATCACCTTTTTGTAATCGTTTTAGTTTGAAGTCAAGGCTTATGGTATCACCAGAAACTCTTAAAAAGGCACTCGTGCTATCTGTTAGCGGACTGTTAAGTTTGATATTATGTTCAATTTTTTGATACCCAAAGGCATTGCAAATTAATTTCACAGAACTTGATCCATTTTTAGGATCCCATATGCCTAACAGCTCGTTTGATGGAAGCTTTTTTATTAACTTTGCTCTCTCGTTATCTACCAATTCTATATTTGCCATCACCGTTTTATTGGTTTTTTCGTTGAAAGCATTAAGATATATGAAATAATCACCTTTTAATTCCTTCTTTTTTATTTTACTGTCTAATTGGAGACTAGGATCATTTGCGTTTAAAGCGCCAGTGTTACTTAGTAAGGCTATGGATTTTCTTTCTGCTTCTTCATCACTTACCGTTTCTAATTTTACTGCATCTACTAATTCTGTACTATTACTAACGTCGGAGGGTTTGTTGTTGCTTTCTAATGTTTCATCTATAAACAGGGCAGTTTTTTCCCCTACTCGTAAAACCCATGTGTCACTTAGCGCTGCATTTTCTCGTACTTCATATGTTTTTTGGACTGCATCATCCCAACTATCTGTATGATGTACATAAACGTAATAAAAAGCACTGCCTGATTTTTGTCCATATTTTGCATTATATCCTTTGCTGTCAATATGCTTTACAAATTTGGTGGCATTACTATAAACTGCAAATACTCCCACGACAACATAGAGACCGTCTTGAAGTTCATTTTGATTGATATTATTTTCTACTGCAATAAGATCATTGCCCTTTGCTTTCACATTGCCCAAATTGCTTGCCAATAACAATAATGTAATTACAAATACTTTTAAGTATACTACTCTCATCTCAATTCCATTTTTATTTCTATAAAAACTTTAATGGAGACCTACTTTCTTCTTGATAGTCAGTGGGTAGTTAAAGTTTTTACAAATATCTAGGCTGTGTTATGAAGTTGTACTATTCAAATGAGAAATAAACTTACATTTGTTGTATATAGGTATATATTTTCTAGTAGTGAGCAAAATGCAGTAAATGATATAGTGTACATAACTTCCTATTATACAAGAGATTAGTCTAAATTGAGTGTTCAGCTATGATGACACCTTCTTTTTTTATAATCGCGGAAATATTATTATTGATAGAATCTTCGATGAATTGCCTTGTTATTTAGCCAGACTAAGTCAAATATGCTTTGAAGAGTAACTTAAAATTTCATTGCTATTTTAATTCCTTACATGCTAAATTACGATTGATGTTTGTGTTTGTCAGCAGAATAGATGAATTAGCATTTGAATCTAAAACTCATTAGCTACAAATTTTAATTTCCTCGCTTAATTTCTTATCTTCGCTGCGAAGTTAGAATTAATAAAAACCATAATTTAGAAATGAAAATATTAGTCTGTATTACACACGTGCCAGATACCACTTCGAGGATATCTTTTACGGATAATAACACCAAATTTGATACCACAGGAGTTCAATATATTATTGGACCTTATGATGATTATGCATTGGCAAGAGCGGTTGAGTTGAAAGAAAGCAATAGCGCAACTGTTACTGTATTAAATGTTGGGGGTGCCGAATCTGACCCAACCATAAGAAAAGCATTGGCGATTGGTGCTGATGATGCCATCAGAGTTAACGTGGCGCCCAAAGATTCTTTTTATGTTGCCAAGCAAATTGCGCATGTGGCGAAGGAGGGAGAATATGATATGATTTTGATGGGTAGAGAGTCATTAGACTTTAATAGTGGACAAGTGCATGGCATGGTGGGTGAATTATTAGGCATTCCGTCTGTATCCCCAGTGATGAAACTTGAGATAGACGGGACAACTGTTAAAATATCAAAGGAAATAGAAGGAGGGAAAGAAAGTATAGAAGTCGCTCTGCCTTTAGTAGCAGGTTGTCAAGAGCCTATTGCAGAATGGAAAATACCAAATATGCGTGGAATTATGTCTGCAAGGTCAAAACCATTGAATGTAGTAGAACCTATTGATGTGGAAAGCAAGTCTGTTTTGTTGTCCTACGAATTGCCTGCACCAAAAGGAGCTATCAAAATGGTAGATGCGGACAATGTGCAAGAATTGGTTGATTTGCTCAAAAATGAGGCAAAAGTAATTTAATTAAGTATTTAAGAATTTAAAAAAATATATAAAATGTCGGTTTTAGTATTTGTAGAAAATGATGAAGGGAATGTTAAGAAATCTTCGTTAGAAGCAGTATCATACGCGTCACATTTAGATGGTAATGTTGTTGCTATTGCATTGGGAAGTAATTTTAACGAAGCGGCTTTGAAGAATGCAGGAAAAGCAGGGGCAACGAAAGTATTACATGTCGCAGATGATAAGTATAATCAAGGCATCGTGCAGGCTTACGCATCAGCGATTGCTGAGGCAATGGATAAAGAAGGTGCCAGTATTTTGGTACTCGCAAATTCGTCTTTAGGAGATGCGTTATCAGCAAGGGTAGCAGTTAAAATTGACGCTGCTATTGCTTCACGTGTCATTGCATTGCCTGACACTTCTAACGGTTTCAAAGTAAAAAGAAGTATCTATACCGGTAAGGCTTTTGCAACGATTGAGATGAATGGTGAAAAGAAAGTAATTGCACTCAAAAAGAATGCGGTTGAATTGAAAGAAGATGGGGAAGCTGCTACAGTGGAAGCTTTTTCACCGTCAGTAAATGAGTCAGATTTTGCAACTATAATAACTTCTACTGATAAAGCAACTGGCGATGTATTATTACCTGAGGCTGAGATAGTTGTATCTGGCGGAAGAGGATTAAAAGGCCCGGAAAACTGGGGAATGATTGAAGAACTTGCTAAGGAGTTGGGCGCAGCAACTGGTTGTAGTAAACCGGTGTCAGATATGGACTGGCGACCGCACCATGAGCATGTAGGGCAGACAGGTATCAAGGTAAGTCCGAACTTGTATATTGCAATAGGAATTTCCGGAGCGATTCAACATTTAGCTGGGGTGAATTCCTCTAAATACATTGTAGTAATAAACAAAGACGCAGATGCGCCATTCTTCAAAGCTGCCGATTATGGTATTGTAGGTGATGCGTTTGATGTTGTACCAAAATTGATTGCCGCGATAAAAGCGAGTAAGTAGATTTGAATAAATATGTTAACAGGTGAGAAGAAAACTTATGGTTTTTTCTCGCCTGTTTTTCTATATTTTGTTATGTTTGCATTGAAAACATTATACTGTTGTGGATAAAATAAAACTTGAAATTTTAGGTCTTTCTTCTAGCCAATCTCAATCGGGCTCATTTGCTTTGGTATTGGGAGAGGAAGATGGCAATAGACGATTGCCAATTATCATTGGCATGTTTGAAGCACAAGCAATTGCTATTGAGATAGAAAAGATTATACCAAATCGCCCGATGACCCATGATTTATTCAAAAGCTTTGGAGATGCCTATGGTTTTGTTGCCACGGAGGTAGTGATCTCAGATTTAAAGGAGGGCGTTTTCTTTGCTAAAATTCGATGTATGGATAAGCATGGAAACGAAACTGTGATTGATGCCCGTCCATCCGATGCCATTGCCATTGGCTTGCGTTTTGACGTAGATATATATACCTACGAAACAATTTTATCCGAGGCAGGTATAATCTTGTCTGATGAAGAAAACGAAGAAGTAATAGCAAGTCAGTCGGTAAAAGAAATTAACGAACCTATTCCTGAAAAGGGAAAAGCATTAAAGGATATGTCGGTGACAGATTTGAACAAACTTTTGAATGATGCGATTAGTAATGAAAGCTATGAGGAAGCAGCAAAGATTAGAGATGAATTGAATAGAAGAAATTAGCGTGATTAATCCTATATGAAAGTATAATGCTTCGTAATTTTAAAATATATACTGCCTATTTTTTGCTATTTGCCATAGCTATAGGCTTTTCTTCCTCGTATATACGCCAAAGTACTACCCGTACATGCGAAGTATCATCGGTAGTACAAGCGCACAATACATGTCATATAAGTATCTATCATCCTTGGGAAAAATCAGTACTAAAATGTAAACATAAAGCACACCTTATTGGTAATAGTGTACACAAAGATTTTCTTAAATGTGTAATAGAAAAAAAGATAAAGTACTATCAACAAACATTATTTTTTGATGCCGCTGCAATATGGCAGACGCTAAATGATACTTATGCAACTTATAATCAACAATCATTTGAGGTAATCTTCCTCCAAAGAAACAATACGAGAGGTTCGCCTGCTTAATATTCATGCCTGTTAGTTATCCATATAATTACGCCCTGCTTAAAGCATAGGTAGTTATATGCTTTTACACATTTTATAATAGAATAATATAAAGCACATGAAAAATCAATTGATAATTGGATTTACGTTAATCACGCTATTTACACTTGTAAATACTAATACATATGCACAGTCGTTTGTCGGAACGGTTTTAGATAAAGAAACCAAACAACCAATACCTTTTGCAGAAGTTTACTTTGTTGATTTAAAGACTGGAACAACAACAGATAATCAAGGAATTTTTAAAATCGAACATTATCAACAAGACAAAATTCATATCCAAATTAGTTATGTTGGTTACACGACCTTGGATAAAATACTAAGTTTAAGTCACACAAGTTATAATACTATTTATCTCGAACAGACTCATTTTAATCTAAAGGAAGTAATAGTTTCTGTGCCTTCTGGAAAATTACAAGGACAAAATATTGTGAATGTAACAGCAAAAAAAATCAAGCAATTGGAGGAGACCGCACCCATTACGCTAGCTGAAGCAATTAGTAATATTCCAGGAGTGGCGCAAAATACAACTGGTGCGGGAATTGGAAAACCCATCATTAGAGGATTATCAGGCAGCAGGATAGTTACCTACGCGCAAGGCGTAAGGGTAGAGAACCAGCAATGGGGGGATGAACATGGATTAGGAGTGGGTGAAGTTGGGATAGAAGGTGTAGAAGTCATAAAAGGACCTGCTTCTATTCTTTATGGTTCTGATGCATTAGGTGGCGTGCTTTACTTTATTGATGAACGTTATGCAAAACATAATACTATAGATGGGTTTGTGTCGACAAAATTTTTGTCAAATACCTCAGGGCTTACTAACAATGTTGGTGTTAAAATGCATAAGAATAACGTTAAATTTAATCTTTTTGGGGCGTATTCTTCACAAGCTGATTATAAAACACCGAAATTTGGACGCATATTAAATACTAGGTTTGATGAAAAAAACATAAAAGGTTCACTAGGGTTTAATACTAAAAATTGGATTGTTGATATACGTTATAGTTATCTTCAAAATAATTATGGAATTGCTGAAGATGCTACATATACAAAAGCCACGAAACGGAAATTTGAACTTCCGTTTCAAACCATTAACAACCATGCCCTCAGCCTGGAAAACACTATATTTCTAGGCAAATCAAAATTAGATTTGACAGTGGGTCTCACCAATAACTATCGCAGGGAATTTGAAGATAGTAGATTGGAGCAAGCATTAGGTTTAAAGCTACGGACATATACCTATAATTTTAAGTGGCATTCTCCTACATTTTCAAATAAGTTTAATGTAGTAATGGGTACACAAGGAATGGCGCAGCGCAATAAAAACAACGGTGCCGAAATTCTTATCCCGAATGCTAGCACTACAGATTTTGGTGTGTTTGCCTTGGGTAATTTGGATTACACCAAACTGCACCTACAAGGTGGCATTAGAACAGACATAAGACATATAAAATCAGAACAAATAACAGATGGAGGAAGTGAGTTTCCTGCGTTGGATAAGACTTATAATGGGCTTACTTTTTCTGCCGGAGCACTTTATAAATTAGAAAAGATTAAATACAGATTTGATATCTCCAGTGGCTTCAGAGCGCCAAATACATCGGAATTGCTGGCAGATGGTGTACATGAAGGTACCAATCGGTATGAGAAAGGAAATAGTAATCTTAAAAATGAAAGTGCCGTTCAAGCTGACTTTTCGTTTGCTTATGAATCACCGCATTTTAGTGTGGTCATTAATCCTTTTTATAATATGATTAAAAGGTATATATTTCTTAGCCCTACTGCTTTAACCATTGATAGCAATCCAGTGTTTGAGTATTTGCAAACAGATGCACAATTATATGGAGGTGAAGTCGGTTTCCATTATCATCCGCATGCTATTCATTGGCTGCATATAGAAAATACCTTTTCGCTAGTGAGGGCACAGGATACTAATAAAAACCCGCTACCTTTAATCCCACAAACAAATATTAATACTACTGTAAGGGCTGATATTTCTCACGCAGGTCGTATGCATTTGAAAAATGTTTTTATTCAGAATATTTACAAATTCAAGCAAAACAGAAATGCACAATTTGAAACCATTACTGGGAATTATAATCTCATTAATATTGGTGCAGCGTTTGAAATTGCTTCGAAAAATATGCCAATCGATATAAACGTGGGTGTCAAAAACCTTCTGAATACACAGTATATAGATCACCTTTCTCGATTTAAAAAATTAGAAATACCGAATCAGGGTATAAATTTCTATTTGACATTAAAATTATCATTAAGCAGAAACCTGAGCCCTGATAAATAGCATATTATTCTTTCTAATGAAAAGCCTTTTGTCTATTTTTAAGAAATTTTTTAACTACTAAACTACATAATGGACTATTTCAGAGGATTAATTGGTGTTGTCGTTTTAATTGCATTTGCATTTCTTTTTTCAACCAATAAGAAGAAAATAGATTGGCGACTAGTAGGGATTGGTATCACCTTGCAAATTGTATTTGGCTATTTAGTCACTCAAGTTCCTTTTGTGACCGAAATTTTCAAAGTGATTAGTTCAGGATTTGTAGCATTCCTTGACTTTTCTAGAGACGGGGCCATTTTTCTATTTTCGGGCTTGGCAAAAAATAGTTACGCAGATCCTAGTGCAAATCATAGTTTAGGATTTGTTTTTGCCTTTCAGGTATTGCCTACTGTTATTTTCTTTTCGGCGGTTTCTACTGGGTTATACTATTTAGGGGTACTGCAAAAAATTGTATACGGTATTGCTTGGATTATGTCAAAAACAATGAGGTTATCTGGCGCTGAGAGTATGTCTGCGGCAGGTAATATATTTTTAGGGCAAACAGAAGCACCGCTGCTAGTGAGACCCTTCATAGCAAAAATGACAAAATCAGAATTGATGTGCCTCATGACAGGAGGGATGGCAACCATCGCTGGTGCTGTTTTGGCAGCTTATGTAACATTGCTTGGGGGTTCAGATCCTGTTGAAAAAACTAAATATGCAGCTTATTTATTAAGTGCTTCAATTATGAATGCACCTGCTGCTATTGTAATTTCAAAAATACTAATTCCTGAAACAGAGCCTGAAAAAATAGATAAAGAGCTGCGGGTAAACAAAGAAAGTATTGGGGTTAACCTCATTGATGCCATTTCCAATGGTACGTCTGTAGGATTAAAATTAGCAGCAAATATCGGAGCGATGTTATTGGCCTTTATTGCTATTGTTTATGCAGTAAATGGATTTTTAGTAGGTGTCGTGGGGGAATATACAGGTTTGAATGAGTTTGTTGTAAGTTCAACGGGTGGTCAGTTTGATGGTTTTTCTCTGCAATATTTATTAGGTCAGGTGTTTAGGATTTTTGCTTTTGTCATGGGAGTGGAGTGGAGCGAAACACTTCGTGTGGGCAGTCTATTAGGTCAGAAAACAGTTATTAATGAATTTATTGCCTATCAAGATTTGTCGGTGATGATTGATCCCGAGCAAACGAAAAATGTACTTTCAGGAAAATCACTGGTGATTGCAACTTATGTATTATGTGGGTTTTCTAACTTTAGCTCAATAGCCATACAAATAGGCGGAATTGGCGGTATGGCACCCAACCAACAAGGAAATCTTTCGAAACTAGGCATGAAGGCATTGCTTGCAGCAACGATTGCTTGCATGCTAACTGCTACTATTGCAGGTGCCATTACAGGGTAACTTTAGGGTTCTCAACTATGAACTTGAATTTATAGTATTGAACTTTTTTGTTGCTACACCTAAACTTACTAATTTTCATACAAGCTGTTATTATATGATTAATATCAGCTATTTTTTGGTTGAAAAATATTACTTTTGAACTATATAATAACAACAATTAAACAACAAACAATGCAGAACGTAAATAAGTCTCTAATTAGAAAATTAGAGCATTATAATATTCATGGCATCAAGGAAGTTATTTATAACCCTAGCTATGAAATGCTTCATCAAGAGGAGTTATCAGATGATCTAATAGGATATGAAAAGGGAGTAGAGACGGAATTGGGCGCAGTGAATGTGATGACAGGAAAATTTACTGGTCGTTCGCCCAAGGACAAGTTTATAGTAAAAGATGCGATAACGAAAGATACTATTTGGTGGACGTCTGACCAAGTGGAAAATGATAATAAGCCAATTTCAAAAGAGGTGTGGCAAGATGTAAAAACCCAAGTGATGGACGGACTTTCAAATAAGAGATTATTTGTCGTTGATGCTTTTGCTGGGGCAAATGAGGATACGAGGCTAAAAGTAAGGTTTATTATGGAGGTGGCATGGCAGGCGCACTTTGTAACAAATATGTTTATAAGACCTAGCAAGGAGGAATTAGAGAACTTTGGAGAACCAGATTTCATTGTGATAAATGCTTCAAAAACAGTTAATAAAAACTGGAAGGCACAAGGACTTCATTCAGAAAATTTTGTGTTTTTTAACTTGACTGAAAAGATACAATTGATAGGGGGCACTTGGTATGGAGGAGAGATGAAGAAAGGTATTTTTTCCATGATGAATTATTACTTACCATTGGGAGGAAAGGCTGCGATGCACTGCTCTGCCAATGTTGGTAAAGATGGAGATACTGCCATCTTTTTTGGATTGTCAGGCACCGGAAAAACAACTTTATCGACGGATCCAAAACGTAGGTTAATAGGAGATGATGAGCACGGATGGGATGATAATGGTGTCTTTAATTTTGAAGGTGGATGCTATGCTAAAACCATTGATTTGGATGGTGATGCAGAGCCAGACATATATAATGCTATTCGACGGGATGCGTTACTTGAAAATGTAACGGTAGATGCCAATGGAAAAATTGATTTTACAGATAGTTCTGTGACGCAAAACACACGTGTTTCCTACCCAATTTACCATATCGACAATATTGTAAAACCTATCTCAAAAGCAGGCCCAGCAACAAAAGTGATATTTTTAACGGCAGATGCTTTTGGCGTCATGCCTCCTGTTGCTAAACTAACTCCTGCACAAACTAAATATCATTTTTTGTCTGGTTTTACTGCTAAATTGGCGGGAACTGAATTAGGTGTAACCTCACCACAGCCTACATTTTCGGCTTGTTTTGGAGAGGCTTTCCTAACTTTGCACCCGACCCAATACGGGAAAGAACTGGTAAAGAAGATGGAAGTAAATAATACAGAAGCATATTTAGTGAATACAGGATGGAATGGTACAGGAAAACGTATTTCTATCAAGGACACACGAGGGATTATTGATGCTATTTTAAATGACTCAATTGAAATGGCAGCGACTAAAATATTACCTGTATTTAACTTTCAAATCCCAACTAGTCTGGATGGTGTACAATCAAATATTTTAGATCCTAGAGATACTTATGCTGATAGTTCAGAATGG
>CAYRIF010000117.1:0-10525 GCA_964424205.1 uncultured Roseivirgaceae bacterium
TCTGATGGGGAATAATCCTCTTTACAGAAGACTTAAAAAGCGAGGACACAGACCCAGAGGAAATTTTCAACAAACCCACTATCCCAGAACAAGCGTCTGCCCTGGCTTAATCTTATTGTTCTTGAGATTGTTTAGTTTTTTGATTCTGTCGATACTCAGGTCTTTGTATTTTCTGGAAATATCCCATAATGTATCACCTGGCTGTACTTTGTAAAATTTATTACCACTACCAATACTTAGTTTTGGTCCGTTGGTTCTTGCCGTTGCGTTTATTTTATTGGCTACCGACGTTTTGGTCCAAACAGTTAATCGCTGTCCTACTCTTATCATATTACCCCTGAGGTGATTCCACCTTCGAATGTCAGATGCCCGTACTTTATACCGCTCGGCAATTTTTCCCACTACATCACCACTTCGCACCTTATAGGTTAATTTTCTTCTGCCGGTAGTTCCTCCAACGTTGTTTCGTGCAATTAATTTAACATCCTCATATCCTTTTTTACTTGCCGAGTCTAGCATGAAAATTCTATTTTCAGCAATAAAATCTAACTTATCAGATGGCACTATCAAAGGATACTTTTTAGCATAATCAGGAATCATTCCTTTTTTTAGCTCCGGATTTAAATTATACAGTTCATCCGGACAAAAATTCATCAGGTTGGCAAATGTTTTCAGATTCAAAAATTTATCAATCTGAATCGTATCGGTTTGCATCGCATACTCCATATCATTGACATGCATATTATGCGCTTCGGCATGTTTCATCACATACACTACTGCTATAAATTGTGGCACATATGACCTTGTCTCTCTTGGCAATCGTCGATAGATTTCCCAAAAGCTTCTCTTATATCCCGACCTGCGAATAGCTTTGCGCACATTGCCTGGCCCTGAATTATACGCAGCCAAAGCTAGCTCCCAATCTCCTAAATAGTTATATAAAAATTTCAAATATTTTACTGCGGCGATGGTTGCCTTTTCAGGGTCTCTGCGCTCATCAATATACCAATCTTGCTTTAGTTTATAACCGCGACCCGTTGCAGGCATAAACTGCCAAAGTCCTGCTGCACCTGCTCTAGATACTGCTTTTGGGTTCAATCCAGATTCAACAATAGACAGGTATTTTAACTCATCAGGCATGCCATATTCCTTCAAATATTTTTCAAATAGTGGGAAATAAATGTTCTTCCTGCGAATCATCAGTTTGGTATATTCTCTATTTTTAACTGCAAAATAATTAACAAAAGGGACTACCCTTTCATTTAAACTGAGATTCATCATAGTGGGCATGTTTGCAAACCGTTCTTCTAAGACCTCGTAGGTTACTGTAGGAATGTATTCTGTCTCAATAGTATCTGACAAATCTACATCGGCGATGTCTTCCTCCTCAATCCACGGCTCAGCCACATTCTCTTCTACCATTTCTTCTACAGTTTGTAGCGTATCTGTGGCAACACTATCCATTGGAATACTTTCCAAAATTTCAGACAACTCCTGCGCCTGGCCGACCATCACCCCTGTAAAAAGGATGCCTATAAAAAATAATACTCTCATGCTCTTTCTATTCATTGCACTCAATTTTTCTTTTTTGGCTTTTACAAACCCATTAAATATTTACTGAATGCAAACAATGATGCCTCCGAAAAATCTTTGGACATTATCTGCAAACCAATCGGCATGCCTTGTTCATCTTTGCCATTCGGTATCGAAATCGCAGGAATTCCCGCTACCGATGCCTGAACGGTAAACAAATCAGCCAGGTACATTTCCAATGGGTTGCTACTATGTTGCCCTATTTTAAAAGCCGTAGTAGGTGTGGTTGGCAATATGATAAAATCATACTCGGCTAAAATAGCCTTCGTTTTATCCATAATCAACCGCCTCACTTTCTGTGCTTTCGTATAGTAAGCATCATGGTAATCGGCACTCAATACAAAAGTTCCCAACAAAATCCTTCTTTTCACTTCTTCGCCAAATCCCTCGGTTCTTGACTTTTTATAAAGTGACATTAAGTCCTTTGTATTTCCACTTCTATACCCATACCGCACCCCATCGTACCGCGATAAATTAGAGCTAGCTTCGGCAGTTGTCAAGATATAATAGGTGGGGAGCGCAAATTCCATCAATGGAAAATCAATGCCCGCTACCTCATGTCCCTCCTGCCTCAGTAAATTTAGTTTTCTTACAGTTTTTTCTTTTATGTCTTTATTCAGCCCTTCGGCATCCAAAGTTTCATTAATATAGGCGATTTTAACTTTCCCGCTAAAATCAGCACTTTCAGAGTATTGCGGCACTTCTCTTCGCGAAACAGTGCTATCAAACTCATCTGCTCCTGCCATCACTTCAAGCACAAGCGCATTGTCCTCAATACTTTTGGAAAAAATTCCTATCGTATCAAACGACGAAGCATATGCCAACAACCCATGTCTGGACACGCGTGAGTATGTAGGTTTTAAACCAATTATACCACAAAATGCTGCAGGTTGTCTTACCGACCCCCCCGTATCTGTGCCCAACGCCACCTGACACAAATCTGCCTGCACCGATACTGCCGATGCCCCAGAAGAACCTCCAGGCACTTTGGTATTGTCAGCATCATTCAGCGTAGGTCCAAAAGCCGAATTCTCTGTTGATGAACCCATGGCAAACTCATCACAGTTTTGCCTGCCAATAATGACGGCATCCTCGTCCAACAACTTTTGAATCGGTGTTCCTGTGAACTGAGATTCAAAGCCATCAAGTATCTGGCTGCCTGCCTGTAGCCCATGGTCTTTTAGACAAATAACGTCTTTCAAACCAATGACCATTCCTGCCAACTTCCCTGCCTTCCCTTCTTTTATTTTTAAATCAATTACCCTTGCTCTTTCTAGTGCTTCTACCTCATAAACATCCAAAAAAACATTCAAATATGCTTTTTCTTTAATATTTTGCACATAGTACTCCACCAAAGAAACGCAAGTAATGAGTCCACTTTTTAAGTCCTTTCTAATTTCGATAAAGGAAGAATAATTATGTAATACCACTTATTCTTTAACCGCCTTTTCGCTATCTTCTATTTCCTTTTGAACCTCTTTGGTCGCATCTTTAAATTCTCTGATGCCTTTTCCAAGACCTCTTGCTAACTCGGGAATTTTTTTAGCGCCGAAGAAAATCAAAACAACCAGTACAATCAAGACCATTTCCATCCCGCCTGGCATTGCAAATCCTAATAATGCATGCATAATAAATTTAGATTAAGTTTAAACTTTACGATGTAAAAGTAATTATAATTATCGTAGCCACAAACACATATTTGATTCTTGTTGGTACAATGTATCTTAAAGTGAATTATTGCATAAAACGGCTAGTTGCCTAATTATCAATGATTCATCTCCTTCCTAGCCTTTTTTTGCTGCCGTTTTTTTTTACAAAAATAAATGATACAATGTTTTTAATGCTATAATTAATGATATAATGCAGATTGGCGAAGTCAATACTTGCTTTATTATCGCATTAAAGCATTAGCTCATTGAATACCTCTTCTTTATACACGACCCCTCCAATATCTTTATAGTCACTTTAATACAAACGCTATTTTTTACTTTCAGGTATAAATATTCCCCAAGTAAATTCCATTAATCAGTAACTTGTTTATTTTTGCAGTCTATTAATGAAAATACAATGCATCTAAGCGAACAAGAATTACAAAGAAGACAAGGAAGAGAAGCTCTTCAGAATTTGGGAATCAACCCTTATCCCTCAGAAACATTTGAAATAAATGCAACTGCTCAGGATATTAAGGGGAACTTTGAAAAGTCAAAAACCAATTATAAGAATATCTCAATTGCTGGACGTTTGATGAGTCGTAGAATCATGGGTTCTGCTTCGTTTGCCGAAATACAAGATGCCTCTGGCAGGATTCAAATATACCTGAGAAGGGATGATATTTGTCCCGACGAGGATAAAACAATGTACAATACCGTCTTCAAAAAAATGATGGACATTGGTGATATCATTGGCATCAAAGGATATGTATTTACCACAGAGGTAGGAGAAATTTCTATTCATGTGACAAAACTCACCATGCTTACCAAGTCGCTCAAGCCACTGCCAATTGTGAAAACCACCGAAGACAGCGAAGGTAATGTGACCGTTCATGATGCATTTACTGATCCAGAGCAACGCTATAGACAGCGGTATGTTGATATGATTGTGAATCCTGATGTGCGCAAAACTTTTGTGAAAAGAACACAAATGGTCAACTCAATCAGGAAATACCTCGCCGACAAAGGATACCTGGAGGTGGAAACACCCATCTTACAACCATTATATGGTGGTGCGGCGGCGCGTCCATTTAAAACGCACCATAACACTTTGGACATGACACTCTATTTGCGCATTGCCAATGAACTTTACCTGAAAAGGCTAATTGTGGGCGGTTATGATGGCGTTTTTGAGTTTTCAAAAGATTTTAGAAATGAAGGAATGTCTCGATTTCACAATCCTGAATTTACACAAATCGAATTGTACGTGGCATATAAAGATTACAACTGGATGATGGACACCGTGGAAGAGATGATAGAAATTGCAGCGATGGACATACACGGCACCACCAAAATTCAGGTCGGAGAAAAGACCATCGATTTCAAACGACCATGGAAGCGCTTCACCATGTTTGAAGCCATTGAGCACTTTACGGGCATTGACATTTCGGAAATGGACGAGGCAGGTTTAAGAACCACCGCCACCAAATTAAACGTGCCGATTGATGACACGATGGGCAAGGGAAAATTGATTGATGAAATATTTGGCGAAAAATGTGAGGCACAACTCATACAGCCCACCTTCATCACCGATTACCCTGTAGAGATGTCACCCTTGGCAAAAAAGCATAGAACCAAAGAAGGATTAGTAGAAAGATTTGAAGCCATCTGTAATGGCAAAGAGATATGCAATGCCTTCTCTGAACTCAACGACCCGATAGACCAACGACAGCGCTTCGAGGAGCAGCTAGAACTAGGTAAACGAGGTGATGATGAGGCGATGGTATTGGACGAAGATTTCTTAAGAGCATTGGAATATGGCATGCCTCCTACGGCTGGACTGGGCATAGGCATCGATCGGTTGTCGATGATTATGACCAACTCAGCGTCTATCCAAGATGTGTTGTTCTTTCCCCAGATGCGCCCAGAGAAAAAGATTAAATCTGAAGTCAGTCAGCTGAATGAAACAGAAAAAGCAGTCTATGACCTGCTGGAGAAAGCTAAAAAAATAGAACTTGCTACCCTAAAAGAAGCTGCTGGTCTTTCCAATAAAAAATGGGACCAGGCGATTAAGTCACTAACAAAATCGGGATTAGCAAAGGTAGAGAAGAATGATGACGGGTTGTTTGTTTCTTTTTTGGGGTAAAATTGGTTTCTAATTTCGGATTTCTTATTTCCAGTTACTGATTTTGGGGGTTGTGGTGGTTTTGTTAGTTTGTGGAAAAGTTGCATTGCGCTTGCCAAATAAAAGAGCCCTGTATATATTAATGTTATGTGGAATACTTCTTCTAAAAAATACTAGTTACATGAAAAAATCCTTACTCTTAATCTCAATGATATTCTTAATAATTGTTGGTTGTAACCGCAGAGAAGGCGAAGATAAAACTGGATTGCTTTCATACCTTGTTAGTATTTCAGATAATGAAGATGCCGGTGTGAAAGATGTATTAGGATTTTTTGGTGGTTATTGTGAATACTCAATTGGAAAATTTGTTTCCACTGAAAAAAATAGTGAGAAATATTTTGTGTTAAAATTATCGAAAAGTGAAGCAATAGAAAAATTTGCCGACAACCTTAGGTTTCCTGCCTCAAATATTGCTTACAGATTTTATAGAAATCTGAATTCAGAGGAAAGGAAAAACTATACTCATATCAAGTCTATTATTGTCCTTTCTGATGGAAAAGAGATGGGATTTAAATTCAGTACTTGGGAACTTGAAATTGTAGATAAAAAAATGGCTTTTGTCGAACGTATTGTATCAATAATAAAGGAAAAAAGATTTGATGACTTGGCTCCATTATTAAATGATAGCAGCTATGTGCAATACGACAAGAATGAACTTATTGAAAACTTAAAAAAAGTTGACTCTCAGTTTGGTAATGTCACAGATGAAGGCTTCAGAATATTTGGATACAAGATAAATGCAATAGACAAAAAGGGAAACGATATACTTCATATCTCAGGTGCGATTATAAGAGACATCCAGGCGAATGAATTCAAACTCACAATAGATCCGTATTCAGATGAACTAGAAATATTGATGCTCCAGTATAAAATGTGAACTAGATGATACAAGCATCCGCTCGTATCCTAACACATAACCAATCAAAAATTTAAGTCATATTTAGATCTATTTGAGATAGAATTTATAGCATATCCAAAGTGTCTATCTATCTATTTTAGAGACTGAAAAGTCGGCTTACGGATAAAGCACAAGTGTCCACTTGTGCTATGGAATTCTTAAAATATTTAGCAGCGACCTATAAAATCACACCGCTATCAGTTACAATAAATCACAAAAAAAACCGTAATATATCCAAATAGGGACGTTACATCTCTATATGCTGAACTAAAATACTGAAAGGATGAAAGTAAAATATTTATTATTATTTCTATTAGCAGTTATAGTTATTTCATGCAACAAAGCTGAGGAAGTTGAAGACCCTTCTGCATTGGTAAGCCTGATTAAAGATTGTAATGATCCTGCTGATGGCTCTCCTAGCCTTGATGAAATGTCTGCAATTGGATTGGTAGACTTAACATCGTCGCAAAGTGAATATGAAGTTGCCATAGCAAATGCTTCTCCACAACCGACAACGCTCGCTGCACTACAGACTATCATCAATACCATCAATAGTAATTCTTCAAACCTAGAAATGCCTTTTGGTGTTAATTTGGCAGGAGCGGAATTTGCAGAAGACAATATGCCAGGGATTTTAGACCAGCAATACACCTATCCAAATGCGGAGGAATTAGATTATTACAAGTCAAAAGGTTTAACCCTCATACGATTGCCATTCAGGTGGGAAAGAATTCAACTCAGTTTTGGCGAATCTCTTGAAACAGAAAATATAAATAAAATTAAAGAAGTAGTTAAGATGGCAACTGATAGGGAGATGCAGGTAATTTTAGATCTCCACAATTATGGCAGGTATCGTCTCAATGGCAGTGATGAAATAATAGGTTCTGATCAAGTGAGCATTGCCGATGTTAGAGAGGTATGGACAAAATTAGCAGATGAATTTAAAGGTGAAACCAATATTTGGGGCTATGGCATCATGAATGAGCCACATGATATGTTGGGTAGCACTTCTTGGTTTTCTATTGCTCAAGAAATTATTAATGGCATCAGGTCGATAGATACTAAAACCACCATTATTGTTGGTGGAGATAGCTGGAGCTCCGCTGAAAGGTGGAAAGAAGAAAGTGATAATTTAAAAAACCTTGTAGATCCTTCAAACAAAATCATTTATGAAGCCCATGTTTATTTTGATGCCAATGCTGGTGGGTTTTATGGCAGCTCATATGACGATGAAAGCGCAAGTCCACAAACAGGGGTTGATCGCGTACAACCTTTTATAGATTGGTTAAAAGAAAATAACCTCAGGGGTTATATTGGTGAATACGGCATTCCTGATGATGATGCTAGATGGCTTACTACATTAGATAATTTTCTTACGCATATAAAAAACAACTGTATCAACGGAACCTATTGGGCAGGTGGTCCATGGTGGGGAACTGATAAAATGGCCATTGACCCTACTGATGATACAGGAGAAAGCAATCCGTTAAATGGTGCTGAAAGACCTCAAATGAGTATCATTGAAAAATATACTTCCGCCAATACTGCATGTGACTAAATTTAAGTTTGCAATACCTTTGCATCATTTTTTTTCGTACTTTTGTAGCAATGAGTAAATTAATTTCCCTGTGTATCGCCATTCTGATTCTCTTTCAGAGTTTTAATATCCACGCTGATATTATAAAACTCACAGAGATAATAGAACATGCACAGTTGCATCACAAACGCTATGGAGATGGGTTGCTTACCTTCTTGTCCAAACATTATGGAAGTTTAAAAGAATCACATAAAAAACAACATCAACAAGAAGAAAAAGAACACCCACATCCACCAATCCAACATGATTGTGGTGCGCAAACCAATTTTTCCCATGCGTTATTATCTCATTCTTTTGCTTTAGAAAATCTGGAACGAAAACTAGAAGATAAAGCAAACTTCTACTATCAAGATAAGTTCTCTACTTTCGAAAAACAGCGCGTTTTTCAACCACCACAGATCGTCTAGTTTTTCTAATCTGCGCTTGGCGCAGTACTCCTATTTTTTACGGTTGACTATGCACACAGCTTGTTGCATTTCATTTGCACTAAAAAATAATCAATAAATTTTAACATGAAGGATTCACTATGCTGAACTCCCTGTTATTCATAAAACTATGTTATCTAAAATTATAAAATTTAGCATCAAAAATAAATTTATAGTATTCCTATTTACAACGTTCGTAATAGGTTTTGGAATTTATTCACTAACGCAGATACCCATAGGTGCTGTGCCAGATGTCACCAACAATCAGGTGCAAGTCATTACCACTTCGCAAAATCTTTCTACTCAGGATATAGAACAGTTTATTACCTATCCTATAGAGTTAGAAATGTCTAACCTACCAGGAGTTGAAGAAATTCGTTCTGTATCAAAATTTGGACTTTCGGTAGTCACCATTGTGTTTGAAGAATCTATGGGAACTTATCTGCCCCGACAGCTCATTGCCGAAAAATTAATATCAGTTCGTGAAAACATTCCTGAAGGCTTTGGGACTCCTGAAATGGGTCCAATCACCACTGGTTTGGGAGAAATATATCAATATATTCTAGATGTTAAAGAGGGATATAAAGACCAATATTCTGCTACTGACTTACGCACCATTCAAGACTGGATTGTAAAACGCCAGCTTTCCGGTATCAAAGGTATAGTAGAAGTAAATACCTGGGGTGGTTTCCTTAAACAATATGAAATTGCAATCAATACGGCAAAGCTCAAAGCAATGGATATCACCACATCAGATGTTTTCACTGCTTTAGAAAAGAACAACAGCATAGCGGGTGGTGGTTATATTGAGAAAATCAATCAATCCTATTTTATTCGTGGCGAAGGATTAATAACCTCCCTGGATGACATTGGAAATACAGTAGTAACCCATCGGAAAGAAACACCAATCTTAATCAGAGATATTGCCCACGTAGGTTTTGGATATGCTACCAGGTTTGGCGCCATTACCGCTAATGGCGAAGGGGAAAAAGTACTGGGACAAGTGATGATGCTGAAAGGAGGAAACTCAAAACAAGTGATTCAAGCCGTACAAAAACGTGTGAAGCAAATAGAGAAATCATTACCAAAAGGAGTATATATTAATGGGTTCTTGGACAGAAGCGAACTCATCGCTAAAACCACCTTTACAGTGTATGAAAACCTAATATTAGGAAGTCTTATCGTTATTCTCGTCGTCGTTTTGCTTCTAGGAAATTGGCGTTCAGGTTTAGTAGTGGCATCTGTAATACCGCTAGCATTACTCTTCACATTATCGATGATGTATATTGTTGGCGTAGATGCTAATTTGATGAGTTTAGGAGCAATTGATTTTGGAATTATCATTGACGGGGCAGTGATTATTGTAGAGTTCGTTGCCTTTCAGATCACCTCAAAACGAAACGATTTCTCCTCGCTAAATGCAACACAAATACAAGATATAAGAGATGATATCACGCATGGCGCAGCATCAAAAATGATGTCCTCTGCAATTTTTGGACAACTCATTATCCTCATTGTATTTATTCCCATTTTAACACTTGGAGGCATTGAAGGAAAAATGTTTAAGCCCATGGCAATGACTTTTAGTTTTGCTTTAATAGGAGCAATAATTTTTGGTTTGACTTACGTTCCAGCGATGGCTTCGTTAGTGATAAAACCAACGAATCTGTCGCATAGAAATATTTCCGTGCAGTTAATGACTTTTTTAACCCATAGCTACGAGCCTATAATTCGCTGGGCGCTAAAAAGCAAACGGTTTGTCATTGGATTAGCATCTATGATTTTAGTTACCACATTTTATTTGTTCTCTACGATGGGTGCTGAATTTGTGCCAACCCTCGATGAAGGCGACTTTGTAATTCAACCTGTTTTAAAAACAGGAACTTCACTTGCTAAAACTGTTGAAATTACAACCCAAATAGAACAGATTTTAAAAAAATTCCCAGAAGTAAGACAAATAGTAAGCAGAATTGGTGCTGCCGAAGTGCCGACCGACCCTATGTCTATGGAAGAAAGTGATGTAATTATCACATTAATCCCTAAAGGAGAATGGACAACCGCCACCACCAAAGATGAATTGGCCAATAAGTTTAAAGAAGCTTTGGCTATAATTCCTGGTATGGACGTCGAGTTTACACAACCTATAGAAATGCGTTTTAATGAATTGATTTCTGGGGC
>CAYRIF010000118.1:0-10519 GCA_964424205.1 uncultured Roseivirgaceae bacterium
AAAGCACAATTTGGTGGTCAGCGATTTGGAGAAATGGAAGTGTGGGCGGTTGAGGCATTCGGTGCTTCACATGTACTACAAGAGATACTAACCATTAAATCTGATGATGTGGTGGGTAGAGCAAAAGCTTACGAAGCGATTGTCAAAGGAGACAACATGCCGAAACCAAATTTACCTGAGTCGTTTAATGTACTCGTACATGAATTAAAAGGATTGGCATTGGCAATCACAATGAGTTAATATTATTTGTTAATAATAGATATTAAAAAAATATGGCGTTCAGAAATAACAAAAAAAATAACAGCGAATTTTCAAAAATCACAATCAGTTTAGCATCTCCGGAGTCAATCTTGGAAGACTCAAATGGTGAGGTAACGCAACCTGAAACAATAAATTATAGAACCTATAAACCTGAAATGGGCGGGCTTTTCTGCGAACGTATTTTCGGACCTGTAAAGGACTGGGAATGTCATTGTGGAAAATACAAAAGAATCAGATACAAAGGTATAATCTGTGATAGGTGTGGTGTTGAGGTCACAGAGAAAAAAGTGAGAAGAGAACGAATGGGACATATCGAATTGGTGGTTCCTGTAGCACATATTTGGTACTTCAAGTCGTTGCCTAATAAAATAGGATATTTGCTTGGTTTGCCAACAAAAAAACTGGATCAGATTATATATTATGAAAGGTATATCGTTATTCAACCAGGGATTAAGGAAGAAGATGATATTAACAGGTTGGATTTTCTTACCGAAGATGAGTATTTAGATATACTTGATAAACTACCAAGAGAAAACCAATTATTGCCTGATGAGGATCCTGAAAAATTCATCGCTAAGATGGGAGCAGAAGCAATCGAAATGCTTTTATCACGGGTTCAATTAGACGAACTTTCTTATGCTTTGAGAGATCAAGCAGCAACCGATACTTCGCAGCAGCGTAGAGCGGAAGCTTTGAAAAGATTAAAAGTAGTAGAAGCCTTCAGAGAATCAAGGAAGACTATTGAAAACAGACCAGAGTGGATGATTATTAAGATGGTGCCCGTTATTCCACCAGAGTTGAGGCCACTAGTACCCCTTGATGGTGGTAGGTTTGCTACTTCTGATTTGAATGATTTATACCGAAGGGTGATTATCAGAAATAACCGTTTGAAAAGGTTAATGGATATCAAAGCACCTGAAGTAATTCTAAGAAATGAAAAGAGGATGCTGCAAGAAGCGGTTGATTCATTGTTTGATAACTCAAGAAAAATTAATGCCGTAAGAGCAGATGGAAACAGAGCACTGAAATCTTTGAGCGATATGCTGAAAGGTAAACAAGGACGTTTCCGTCAAAACTTATTGGGAAAAAGGGTTGATTATTCTGGACGTTCTGTAATTGTTGTAGGGCCTGAATTAAAACTGCATGAATGCGGTATTCCTAAAAACATGGCGGCTGAATTATTCAAGCCTTTTATTATAAGAAAATTAATTGAAAGAGGAATTGTCAAAACAGTGAAGTCAGCAAAGAAAATTGTTGACAGAAAAGACCCTGTTGTCTGGGATATTCTGGAAAATGTACTAAAAGGACATCCTGTTTTGCTAAACAGAGCACCTACACTACACAGATTGGGTATCCAGGCTTTCCAACCAAAATTGATTGAAGGAAAAGCGATTCAACTGCACCCATTAGTCTGTACAGCGTTTAATGCCGATTTTGATGGTGATCAAATGGCGGTTCATGTACCACTAGGACATGAGGCTATTATGGAAGCATCTACATTGATGTTATCATCGCATAATATACTTAATCCAGCCAATGGTGCTCCTATTACCGTGCCATCTCAGGATATGGTATTGGGACTTTACTATGTGACTAAGGGAAGAAAAGGAACTAAAAAACACCCTATCAAAGGAGAGGGGATGACTTTTTATGGCCCGGAAGAGGTAGTAATAGCCATTAATGAAGGCATATTATCTACACATGCTCATATCAAGGTGAAAGTAAAAGTAAGAACAGAGGAAAATGAACTGGAGACCCAACTCGTTGATACTGTGGCAGGGAGGGTTATATTTAACCAATTTGTACCTGAGGAAGTAGGTTATGTAGATGAGTTACTTTCTAAGAAAAAACTGCAAAAAATTATTGCGACGGTTTATAAATTAGTTGGAAATGCAAAAACTGCTGCTTTCTTAGATGATATCAAGACGTTAGGATTTCAGTCTGCTTATAAAGGTGGATTGTCTATGGGAATTGGCGATGTAAACATTCCAAAGGAAAAAGAAAAGCTAATTGAGCAAGCGCAAAAGGAAGTAGATGCGGTTTGGAATAATTACTTGATGGGCCTTATTACCGATAATGAGCGTTATAATCAGGTGATTGATATATGGACAAGAATCAACTCACAGTTAACAGCTACTTTGATGAAGCAACTGGAAGAGGATGATCAAGGCTTCAATTCGATATATATGATGATGCACTCTGGTGCAAGGGGGTCAAGAGAGCAGATTCGCCAGCTTGGTGGAATGAGGGGATTGATGGCGAAGCCGCAGAAAAACTTAGCCGGATCTGTAGGGGCAATTATTGAAAACCCTATCCTTTCTAACTTTAAAGAAGGGCTAGATGTAATCGAGTACTTTATTTCTACACACGGTGCTAGGAAAGGACTTGCGGATACGGCACTTAAAACGGCGGATGCGGGTTACTTGACAAGAAGATTGGTAGATGTAGCGCAAGATGTGGTCATCAATGAAGAAGATTGCGGCACGCTACGTGGCCTGACAGTTTCAGCGTTGAAAGACAATGAAGATATTGTTGAACCATTGTCTGAAAGAATATTAGGTAGGGTTTCTGTACATGATGTATATGATCCTATTTCCGATGAGCTAATTTTAGCATCAGGCGATGAAGTGACCGAAGAGGTTACAAAGAGAATTGATGAAACAAGTATTGAAGATGTGGAAATCAGGTCGGTATTAACTTGTGAAACAAGACAGGGCGTTTGTGCCAAATGTTACGGTAGAAACCTTGCTACTGGAACCATGGCACAGCGAGGAGATGCTGTGGGTGTTGTTGCTGCTCAGTCAATTGGTGAGCCTGGAACGCAGCTTACACTACGTACGTTCCACGTGGGTGGTACGGCCTCTAACATTGCGGTGGATGCTACCGTGAAAGCTAAATTTGATGGAATACTGAAGTTTGAAGAGATAAAAACGATTGCTACTAAAGATAAAGATGGCAAACGTGCTAAAGTGATTACTGGCAGGTCTGGTGAGATTCAAATCTGGGATAAAGAAGAGAAGAACATGTTGATTAGTAATCATGTGCCTTACGGCGCTTTCTTGCAAGTCAAAGATGGTGCGAAAGTAGCCAAAGGAGATCAGTTCTGTTACTGGGATCCATATAATGCAGTGATTCTTTCAGAGTTTGAAGGGACTGTAGAATTTGAATCTATCATTGATGGCATTACTTATAAAGAAGAATCAGATGATCAGACTGGTCACAGAGAAAAAGTAATCGTTGACACGAAAGATAAGACGAAGAATCCAGTAATTAAAATTATTGGAAAGTCGAAAGAAAAACTATATAATATCCCTGTTGGCGCTCACTTGTCAGTGGAGGAAGGAGATAAGATAGCGGCAGGTCAGCCAATGGTAAAAATACCTAGAGCAATGGGTAAATCTAGTGATATTACAGGTGGTCTACCTAGAGTGACCGAACTGTTTGAAGCTAGAAACCCATCGAATCCGGCGGTAGTCAGTGAGATTAATGGTGTGGTGACTTACGGTGGAATTAAACGTGGTAACAGAGAAATATTTATTGAGTCAAAAGATGGCGTGAAGAAAAGATACTTGGTATCTCTTTCAAAGCATATTTTGGTACAAGACAATGACTTTGTGAAAGCTGGTTATCCGCTTTCTGATGGGGCGATTACACCAGCTGATATTTTGGCAATTAAAGGACCAACAGCGGTACAAGAGTATTTGGTCAATGAAATCCAAGAAGTATATAGACTACAAGGTGTGGGAATTAATGATAAGCACATTGAAGTAATCGTAAGACAAATGATGCAAAAAGTTATTATCTTGGACGCTGGTGATACTACTTTCTTGCCGAATGAAATTGTACAGAAATTCGGTGTAATTGAAGAAAATGACCGAGTACTGGAAATGAAGGTGGTGACTGAGGCTGGAGATTCTGAAGTATTGAAAGTAGGTCAAATCATTACCACAAGACAGTTGAGAGATGAGAATTCTACGTTGAGGAGAAAGGACATGAAAGTGGTGGAAGTTCGTGATGGACAACCTGCAGTTTCGCAACCTACTTTGAGGGGTATTACTCGATCTTCTTTGGGTACCGAAAGCTTTATTTCAGCGGCATCATTCCAGGAAACCACGAAAGTATTGAGTGAGGCATCTATTAGAGGTAAATCAGATTTTTTATTAGGGCTGAAAGAAAACGTAATTGTTGGACACTTAATTCCGGCAGGAACTGGATTGAGAAAATACGAAAATTTGATCATAGGCTCTAAAGCAGAATATGAAAAGTTGATGGCTTCTAAAGAGGAATTTGCTAATAAAAAGGAAACGGAATCAGAAACAGAAGTTGAAACTAAAACCAACTGAGATGACAGAAGATTCGAAAAAAGCAAACGAACAGCAAGGACAAGGGAATCAGATTAACATAGAGTTATCTGAAGAAGTTGCCGAAGGTATTTATTCAAACTTGGCAATGATTGCCCACTCTAGTAGTGAGTTTGTCATTGATTTTATTAGACTGATGCCAGGTGTGCCGAAAGCAAAAGTAAAATCAAGGATTGTAATTACTCCTGAACATGCGAAGCGGCTACTAATGGCATTGCAAGACAATATCAATAAGTATGAAGCCACTTTTGGTGCAATAAAAAAGACTGAAGAGGCACCTCGATATCCTATCAATTTTGGTGGGACAGTTGGGGAGGCTTAATTGGAATATAATCTTTTAAAAAGGCGGTTAGAACTAGTGTCTAATCGCTTTTTTTGTTTTCGGCCAAATAGGCAGTATTTATTTACAAAAAAGTAGAAATATAATTTGCAAACGGTTTTCATTTTCATATCTTTGCAGTCCAAAATTTTGAAGGAGATAATAAATTAAAATAATATTACATGCCTACTATATCACAATTAGTAAGAAAGGGTAGAAAAACTTTGACGTCAAAGTCAAGTTCACCGGCTTTAGATTCTTGTCCACAGCGAAGGGGCGTTTGTACTAGAGTATATACAACCACACCTAAAAAACCAAACTCAGCAATGAGGAAAGTAGCGAGGGTTAGATTGACAAATGGAAAAGAAGTGAATGCTTATATTCCAGGAGAAGGTCACAACTTGCAAGAGCACTCAATCGTGCTAATCAGAGGGGGAAGGGTGAAAGATTTGCCTGGTGTGAGATATCACATTATTAGAGGAGCGTTAGATACTGCAGGTGTGAGCGGCAGAACACAAAGAAGGTCAAAATACGGTGCTAAAAAGCCGAAGAAATAATAGTTAGATAAAGACATGAGAAAATCAAAGCCAAAGAAGAGGTATATCCTCCCAGATCCTAAATTCAGTGATATACTGGTGACTAAATTTGTAAACTATTTAATGAGGGATGGTAAGAAGAGTATTTCTTACGCCATATTTTATGATGCCCTAGCGATAGTTGACGAAAAATCAGAAGAGAGTGGACTAGAGACTTGGAAAAAAGCATTGAATAATATTTACCCTGCGGTAGAAGTAAAAAGCAGAAGAATAGGTGGTGCAACGTTTCAAGTGCCAAGAGAGGTGAGACCTGAAAAAAGAACGGCGTTCGGTATTAAATGGATGATTCAATACGCAAGGCTAAGAGGAGAGAAGACGATGAAAGAAAAATTAGCAGGAGAGATTATAGCAGCGGCTAAAGGAGAAGGCGCAGCGGTGAAGAAAAAAGATGATACACATAGAATGGCAGATGCAAACAAAGCATTCTCGCATTTCAGATTTTAATTAGATGGCACAGAAAGATTTAACATACCTACGGAACATCGGCATCATGGCACACATTGATGCTGGTAAAACAACCACGACCGAAAGAATACTATACTATACAGGGTTGAGCCATAAAATCGGGGAAGTACATGATGGTGCGGCTACAATGGATTGGATGGAGCAGGAGCAAGAAAGGGGTATTACCATTACTTCAGCGGCAACTACTACATTTTGGAACTATCCTACACAACAAGGAAAAAAAAATGATAATACAAAAGAGTATAAAGTTAATATCATTGACACACCTGGTCACGTTGATTTTACTGTAGAGGTAGAAAGATCATTGAGAGTATTAGATGGAGCTGTTGCTTTATTTTGTGCCGTGTCAGGGGTTGAACCACAATCGGAAACGGTATGGAGACAAGCTGATAAATACAATGTACCTAGAATCTGTTTCGTCAATAAAATGGACAGAGCAGGTGCTGACTTTTTTAAAGCGGTAAAAGAGATAAAAGAAAAACTGGGTGCTACGCCAGTACCATTGCAGGTGCCGATAGGAAGTGAAGAAGATTTTATTGGAGTGGTGGATTTAATTACCAACGAGGCGATTATATGGAATGATGAGGATAAGGGCATGACTTATAAGGTAGTCGAGATTCCTGAGAATTTGGTAGAAACTGTAAACGAATGGAGACAAAAATTGATAGAAAGTGTTGCGGAATATGATGACAATCTACTGGAGAAATTCTTCGATGATCCAGATTCTATTACAAAAGAAGAAATGATGGAGGCCATTAGGAAGGCGGTGATTGATATGTCATTCTCTCCTGTTATGTGTGGCTCTGCATTTAAAAATAAAGGAGTGCAAGCAGTGTTAGATGCGGTTTGTTCTTATTTGCCTTCTCCTTTGGATTTGCCTGCTGTTGAGGGAATGAATCCTGACACGGAAAAAGAAGAAATTAGAAAGCCAGATAATACTGAGCCCTTTTCAGCGCTTGCATTTAAAATCGCTACCGATCCTTTCGTAGGCCGTTTGGCTTTTATGAGAGTTTACTCTGGTACTTTGGATGCTGGTTCTTATATATATAACATGAGAACTGGGAAAAGGGAGCGTATATCAAGGTTGATGCAAATGCACTCTAATAAGCAGAATCCTTTGAATTCGGTAGAGGCTGGAGATATCTGTGCAGGCGTTGGATTTAAAGACATCAAAACTGGTGATACTCTTGTAAACGAAAAGCATAAAATTGTACTTGAGTCAATGTCATTCCCAGAGCCTGTAATTGGCTATGCGATTGAGCCTAAGACACAAGCAGATGTTGATAAGTTGGGAATGGCAATTGCTAAATTGTTAGAAGAAGATCCTACATTACAGGTGGAGACAAATCACGAGACAGGGCAGACGATCCTAAAGGGGATGGGGGAGCTTCACTTAGAGATTATTATCGATCGATTAAAAAGAGAATTTAAAGTAGAAATAAACCAAGGAGCGCCGCAAGTTGCTTATAAAGAAGCAATTACGCAGAAGGTAGAGCACAGAGAGGTTTATAAAAAACAATCTGGTGGTAGAGGTAAATTTGCTGATATCGCATTTGAACTAGAGCCACGAGTGGCAGAAGAAGGGAAAGAACTAGCGTCGGGTCTTGAGTTTGTAAATAATATTGTTGGTGGTAAGATACCGAAAGAATTTATTCCTTCCATTCAGAAAGGATTCACTCAAGCCATGAGTAATGGTCCATTGGCGGGGTATGCCATTGATAGCATGAAAGTAAGAATTTATGATGGATCTTTCCACGATGTGGATTCAGATGCATTGTCTTTTGAATTGGCGGCAAGAATGGGCTTCCGAGAAGCTGCGAAAAAAGCAGGGCCTCAGTTGCTTGAGCCAATTATGGGTGTGGAAGTGGTTACTCCTGATGAATATACAGGGCCAGTTTCAGGTGATTTGAATAAGAGAAGAGGAATCATGAAAGGGATGGATACCAAAGGAGGTGCGCAAGTAATCAAAGCGGATGTGCCTTTGTCTGAACTTTTCGGATATGTAACAACACTAAGAACTATCACATCTGGTAGGGCAAGTGCTTCACTTACCTTTTCGCATTATGATGCAGTGCCTAAGCATCTTGCAGAAGATATTATTAAAAGCGTAAAAGGCGAGTAAATTAATAAAATTATGAATCAGAAAATTAGAATTAAACTTAAGTCATACGATCATAATTTGGTTGACAAATCAGCCGAGAAGATTGTAAGAGCAGTAAAGACAACAGGAGCAGTAGTAAGCGGACCAATTCCGCTTCCAACCGTGAAAGAAAAATTTACTGTATTGAAGTCTCCACACGTTAATAAAAAATCAAGAGAACAATTTCAACTATGTACCTACAAAAGGTTGGTTGATATTTATTCCAATAGCACCAAAACTGTTGATGCTTTGATGAAACTGGAACTCCCGAGTGGCGTTGATGTGGAGATAAAGGTTTAAATGAAATATGTAGTTTGAAAAAGAACCAATAAATACGGATTTATTGGTTCTTTTTTGGCTAAGAAAAATAGTAGAAAATAAATAAAAACTTATTTGGCTGCTCGGTATAATTTACTATCTTTGCAGTCCTTTACGCAGAAAATGTGAACAAGGAGTTTTTATTACATGACAAAAATTATAATTATTAAGTAAAATGTCTGGTATAATTGGTAAAAAAGTAGGAATGACAAGTGTCTTTGATGATAAAGGACTCAGTATTCCGTGTACAGCAGTTGAGGCAGGTCCTTGCGTTGTGACACAAATAAAAGACGTTGAGAAAGATGGTTACCGAGCGATACAGTTGGGCTACGATGAGAAGAAAGAAAAAAACACTTCTAAGGCGCTGAAAGGGCATTTTAAAAAGGCTGGCACAACACCTAAAAAACACGTAATGGAATTTAGAAAATTCAGGGATGAATTTGAGGGTGGAATTAAAGTGGGGCAAGAGTTGAAAATTGAAGACGTATTTTCTGAAGGGGATTTTGTTGATGCAGTGGGTACGTCGAAAGGAAAAGGATTTCAAGGAGTTGTAAAACGATATAATTTTAAGGGTGTTGGAGATGCAACACACGGTCAGCACAATAGGTTGAGAGCGCCTGGATCAATAGGTGGCGCTTCGTATCCCGCAAGAGTATTCAAAGGAATGAGAATGGCAGGAAGAATGGGTGGAGACAGAAAGAAAGTTTTGAACTTGAAAATTGTAAAAATTGTACCAGAAAAGAATTTGTTGTTAATCAGCGGTTCAATTCCAGGAGCAAAAAATTCAATAGTAATATTAGAAAAATAGAAGGATGCAATTATCTGTACTAAAATATAATGGGGAAGACACTGGGCGAAAGATAAAATTATCGAAAGATGTTTTTGACATAGCACCTAATGACCATGCAATTTATCTAGATGTAAAACAACATTTAGCAAATAGACGGCAAGGAACTCATAAGTCTAAAGAAAGAGCAGATATTGCTGGTTCTACAAGAAAGATTAAAAAACAAAAAGGTACGGGTACTGCAAGAGCGGGTAGTATCAAGTCTCCTATTTTCCGTGGAGGAGGTAGGGTATTTGGACCAAGACCAAGAGACTATAGTTTTAAACTTAACAAAAAACTAAAAGTAGTAGCAAGAAGATCCGCCTTGGTTTATAAAGCACAAGACAAGTGTATTTCTGTGTTGGAAGATTTTACTTTTGACGCGCCTAGAACAAAAGACTATTTGAAGATGTTAGAAAGTCTTTCAATGACTAATAAAAAGACATTGTTGGTATTGCCGGAAAGCAACAAGAATGTGTTTTTGTCAGGTAGAAATATCCAAAATACAAAAATAACCACCGCTCAGCAAATGAACACGTATGATGTGTTACATGCAGATAATTTATTATTGAGTGAAGGATCGATTGAAAAAATTGAAAAAATATTGAACTGATAATCATGAGTGTATTAATTAAACCGCTTATTACCGAAAAAGTCTCTGCTCAGAATGAGCATGGAAAGTATGGCTTCGTGGTAGAGAAGAGCGCCAATAAGGTGCAGATTAAAAAGGAGATTGAAAAGATGTATGGCGTTACAGTGGAGGCTGTGAATACCATGAATTATCAAGGAAAAACAAAAACACGTAATACCAAAGCAGGAATGATAACAGGTAGAATGCCTTCATACAAAAAGGCAATCGTATCTGTGGCAGCGGGTGATGTGATAGATTTTTACAGCGGTATTTAATTAGAGAGAAATGGCAGTTAGAAAATTAAAACCAATAACACCAGGGCAAAGATTTAGAGTAGCGCCGGTATTTGATAAGATTACGACAGCTACTCCCGAAAAATCGTTGCTAGTAAGCGCAAAGCGATCGGGTGGTAGAAATAATTCTGGTAGAATGACTATGAGATACCTTGGCGGTGGTCATAAGCGTAAGAAAAGAATTATCGATTTTAAAAGAAACAAGTTTGATATTCCAGGCACTGTAAAAAGTATAGAATATGATCCGATGAGAACGGCAAGGATAGCTTTGATTAGTTATGCGGATGGTGAAAAAAGATATATAATAGC
>CAYRIF010000119.1:0-10501 GCA_964424205.1 uncultured Roseivirgaceae bacterium
TAAAAAAATGCACTTAGAAAATCGTGACCGAAATATGGGGTTTTTAGAGATGCCCATAAATTTATGTAGTTGCTGTATTTAAAAGCAATAGGGTACGAAATATCACCAAATACACAAAGAAATTAAAAAATTATTTTTGGGAGCATCACCCAAGACTCGTGATTTTGAATAAAAATAGTGTGATATAACGGAGAAAGCAGTATCTTTTTGGAATAATTACTAGAATATAAAAGCAAGGTGAAATTTTTTATAAAAATTATCTGCATAAGTATTGTTATAGCTCATGCTAGTAATGCACAGCGCAATAAAACAATTGGGTTTGATATTAATAGCAGCAGGAAAAAGGCGGAAATCCCTTTTGAAAACTATAATAATCTCATTTTAATTCCGGTTGTTTTAAATAATGCCCTTCCCCTCAAATTTATTCTAGATACTGGGGTAAGAACAACCATTTTGACGGATAGAACTTTAAGTGATCTCATCTCCATAAATTACGACAGAAAAATTCCTTTAGTAGGTGTAGACGGATTAAAAATTGTTGATGCTTTTGTGGCAAATAATATATCCTTAAAATTACCAGGAGTTACAGGAAAAGGACAAAGCCTATTGGTGTTAGAGGAAGATTTTTTACAATTAAAGAATTACTTGGGCGTAGAGGTTCACGGTATTTTGGGGTACGAGTTGTTTCGGCGGTTCATTGTGAAAATAAACTATGACCGGAAAATAATAACATTGTATGAACCGGCTTTTTTTAAACCAAACAAAAGATTTGCGGAAATACCCATGTCGTTAGAGGACACGAAACCGTATATACACCTGGACGTAATCCAGATGAACGGAAAGAAAGTCAAAACAAAACTACTATTGGATACAGGCGCTAGTCACACGATTTTACTAAACCAAGATACGCATGAGCACATTGGCTACCCTGAGAAAAAGATAGAATCGGTACTTGGCAGAAGTATTGGCGGGAGTGTATTTGGTTTTTTAGGAAGGGTAAAGAGGATCAAGCTTGATAAATTCGAATTTGAAGAGGTTATAGCCTCATTTCCCGAACCACAGGAGTTAGATATTTATAAAGAACAAAATAGAAATGGTACAATTGGTGGAGGACTCCTCGGCAGGTTTATTACCGTCATAGATTATTTTAATGAGAAAATTTATCTAAAAAAAGGGAAGGACTACAGAAAAAGTTTCGAGTATAATATGAGTGGTATAGAAGTAAAAACAACGGGAAGCCACCTAGATACGTTTGTCATTCAAAGCATAAGAAAGAACTCCCCATCTGAAAGAGTAGGAATTTTGAAAGGCGACAAAATAGTATCATTAAATGGGCACGCTACTAAATCTTTGTCACTTAATGATATAAACAGTGCTTTTAGGTCAAAGGAAGGAAGAAGCGTGAAAATAATCGTTGAGCGAGGGGATAAAATTTTAAAAAAACGATTTAGACTTGAAAAGGTTTTGTGAGTAGAACACGTTATTTTCTTCAACCGCAAATCTACCCAATGACGTAAAAAAAATCCCCAGAACCACCCGGGGATTATTAATCAACCAAAACATAAAACTAACCCTTTGTAAAAAGAGTGCCTTTTATTATACAAGTTTAACGAAATTAATTTTTGTTTGTTTTAAACAAGACTAATTATTTTTATTGCCTTAGCCTTTCACCCAGGAGATTTTTTCAGAAATAGGCTTTCTGTGTCCCTTGGGCCAATCACCCTTTGGCATGCCCACAAAGAAAAACCCAAGCAGTTTATCTTTATCTCCTAATCCAAAGAAAGCCTTTGCTTCATCTAAATAGGTAATGCCTCCTGAACCCCAATAGGCGCCCACACCATGGGCAGTAGCGGTGAGATGCATATTTTGGACAGCACAGGCTACGGCTGAAATTTCTTCGCTTTCAGGCAGTCTCTCTTCTTCATCTCTTTTCATTCCGATAGCAATCACATGTGAGGCCATTAAGGGTTTTGTACTGAGCATATTGAATTTTTTTTCTTCAAAAGCTCCTTTTAGCATTGCTTTTTTCTTGTACAATTCAGCTTGAAATGTGGCGAGTTTTTTTAATCCCTCACCTGTGAAAACAGTAAACCGCCATGGTTCAGTAAATTTATGTGTAGGCGCCCAGTTTGCATTTTCAAGCATTTCTTCAATTATTGCATCGTCTACTGTTGCACCTGAGTAGTGTATCGGGTAAATACTTCGTCGGTTTTTTATAAGGGTACTTATAGTTTTTGCATCAAATTTCATTTGTTCCGTGGTTTATATTTTTGGCGTAGTGCAAAAATAATAATTTCATTGTTGTAGATTAGTAACTAATATTACTTTCACCCATCAGCGGGTTTTAATTTACTGAAACTGGCCAGCACTAGAAAGGAGGATAGGTGCGCTTGATATTAAATTAACGACGGGGAAGAGGGATTTGTTATCAAAGAATTTTTTTTGGTTTAGCAGACCTACACCAAGGCTATGGTGTGAAAGGAAACCTAAGATCTAATTCACTCCTTCCCGACCATCTCACGCAAAAATTCGATCTCCTGCTCTAGGTGTTTGATAGGCTCTTCGTATTGTTCCATTAGTTTTTCTGGGAGGTAATTATTGATATAATTTGCTTTTCCTGACTGCTGACAATTATTAAAAATAAGGTTGTCATCGAAGGAAACTAAATCGGAAGGTTCCATTTCAAAAATTTGAGAAATATCGGTAATCTTATCCCAGTTGAGTTTGATTTCATCTCGCTCCATTTTGCTATACGCCCTTTGCGAAATGTTTAGTTGCGAAGCCATATATTCTTGCGAGAGACCTTTTAACTCCCTGATTTGTCTGATTTTATGTCCAATATTTTTCTTCATATCAATTATTGCTAATTCTATATTAGAACCAAATATACATAATTTAGAACAAACAATGTGATGATTTAATAAAAAAATGTGCCTAGCATTGTTACATAATTGCTGAGCAAAACAATTCAAGCAATTATTTTTTGAGATGAGCAGCTAAAGATTTTATACAGCTAGAAAGGAGGAAGTGGCAGACCGGCAAAATTTCAAAAAGCAGTACCTGAATAGATTATATCGTTTTGGCCAAACTATATATAAGTAAGACAATGATGCCCTGTGTCTAAAAATATTAGGGTTTTACCTATATTTAAATTTTATATTTATGAAAAAGTTATTATTTATATTATCATTTACCTTAATTAGTGTGTTTGCTTTTGCAAATACCTCACATTCAAATACAAATAATGTGCAAACTGCAAACAAAGTTAATATTAATACTGAAGTTGTTATAAGTTTGAACAACCACCAAAAAATCAAAGGTGTGGGTGGTGATTGTACCATAAAAGCGGATGTTAAAGTTACAAAAAACGGGAAAACCACCACGGTTAAAGGCACAATTACTGTAGTAGGAAAATCATGTATGGACTTAATAAAAGGGGCTCTTAAATAATATACTACCATGAAAAATAGAACATTAATAATATTAACTGTGTTATTGTTTTTAGGTCTTACATCTTTTGCCAATAACATTTCGGAAAGTAAAATTACTAATGCAATTAGTGACGCTTATTACCTTAATTCAGACTTGGGAGTGAGTACTCTAGAAGAAAGTGTAAATAAATCAATAAACAGTCAAACAGCTTTTGTAAAACTAGGGAGAGGTAGTTGCACCGTCAAAGTAGATACTACTTTGCCTAATGGCTCAACAGTGACAGGTACAATCACCTTTTCCGAAGTCAATATATTTCAATGTGCTGCTATAAAAATTGGCCTTTGGTTAGACAAAATCTTTAGGTAGTTTATATCTTGTCTTTAGGAGATACAGTCTCCTGAAGACATTTTTTATCACTTGTTAATCTATATTAAATGAAATACTTATTAGTTTTATTTCTACTTATTAATTTTAGTTTGGCTGCGCAGAGCAACAAGCAAATACACGAGGCTACTTATGTTAGGGTAATATCTTACAATAATCCAGCAGCTATCGATACTATTAGCCTGTTTTTCAATACGCATAGTGCTCTTTTTGTACGTCCGGCAAAAAAAGCAGAAGAAAAAAGTAGCACAAAAGTTAATGAAGAGGACATGTCTATCAGCATTAATATCTCTTTGGATACAGAAGAAGATTATGTTCTTTTCACCAATTTAAAGACTAAAACCATTATTACTAGAGAAACTGTTTATGCAGGAAATAATAAAGGTGCTGTTGCATATCTTGTTAAGGAAAAAATTAAAACACCACAATGGAAAATATTTTCGGAGCAAAAACATATTGGAAAATTTATGTGTACCAAGGCGAAAACTAATTTTAGGGGAAGAGATTATACAGTATGGTTTACTGAAGATATCAAGACACATTTTGGTCCTTGGAAACTAGGCGGATTGCCAGGGTTAATATTGGAAGCCAGTGATGAAAGTGGTAACTATAGTTACTTTTTAATTAAATATAATAACAGATCAAATTTTCAAAAGATTCTTAAACCATCGGGTAATAAGGAAATTAGTTTAAAAGAGTATAGAAAATTGGCAGATTTGCAAGTAAAAAATATAGTTGAACACATTCGATCAAAACTGCCAAGAGGCTCTACGTTTACGGTTGATAGTATTGAGAAGTCCGATAATCAGGAGTTGGAGTTTGAATGGGAAAAGTAAGTAAAACAAAGGGGGTAAATATAAAACAGGATCATTTTGATTGTTTAAACTTTGTTAACAAAAGACTGTATTAATTAGAACTTAAAAGTTAATATAAAAGCTATCGTATTAAATTGTACTGATATGGAACAATAATGTCAAAATTCTTACTGTTTGTACTATTAATCATTGGAGAATGTGCTTATGCACAATCTACCCTAACAGGAATCATAAATAACGAGAGCACTAATCCGATCTCGTTCGCCAATATTTTAGTTAAAACAGATTCAACAACAATAATTGGCTTTGGCTTTTCAAGTGAAAAAGGAGAGTATATAATAAAAACAGACACTATAGGAAAATTTAATTTAATTTTTTCAGCATTGGGCTACAAAACAAAAATAATTCCTGTAGAGCTAACCACAAGGCAAGAAGAAATTAAGATAGATGTTGTTTTGAAAGAAAAGATATTTGAGCTTGACACAGTAGCAATTCAAGCAGATCGACCTATCACAATTAAAAATGATACAATAGTATTTGATGCAAAATCATTTGCAAGGGGTAACGAACAAGTAGTGGAAGATTTACTCAAAAATATTCCAGGCATTAATATTGATTCCAAAGGAACTATTATGGTAGGGGACAAAGAGGTAGAAAAAGTAATGATCGATGGGGATGATTTGTTTGAAAAAGGGTATAAAATACTCACAAAAAATATGCCCTCGCACCCAATTGATAAAATAGAAGTTTATAAAAGGTACGCCAACAATAAATTGCTCAAAGGCATAGAGGAAAGTGACAAAGTAGCGTTAAACCTAAAACTAAGAGAGGATTTTAAAAGAATCTGGTTTGGTAATGTTAGTATGGGGCATGATGTTACTCTGAAAAATCGTTACATCTTACAAGGAAATTTAATGAACTTTGGGAAAAAGAATAAATACTATTTTTTGACTAATATAAATAACATTGGTCATGATGCGACAGGAGATATTGATCATTTGATTAGACCTTTTCGTATGAACGAACCATCAAGCGTTGGGGATGATGAGCAAGCCTATTCCTTACTTGATTTGAGTTCCTATACACCCAATTTTAAAGAATCCCGTACCAACTTCAACAACACCAAATTAATCTCAACCAATGCTATTTTTGCACTCTCCAAAAAAATAAAATTAAAAACACTAGGCTTTTTTAATTGGGATGAAAATGATTATTTCCGAAATAGCACTCAAACATTCAGCTCAAATGATACAGACTTTACAAATACTGAAAGTTCTTTTTTAAAGAAAAAGAGAGTCGTTGGATTTGGTAAGATTAATTTGGTCTATGATATTTCTAAAACAAAAATGCTTGAGGTTACCACTAAATATAATAACCAAGATGGAAATAGCTTTGGTAATTTAGAATTCAATACAGATCAAACGACAGAAGGGTTAGTTAGTAAAAATCACCTTTTTGATCAAAAAGTGTCCTATACTAACAAATTTAAAGCCAACAAAGTTTTTATTTTGACAGGGAGGTATATCAACGAGAATACACCTCAAAATTATAGCATTAATCAATTTTTTTATCAAAATTTATTTGCTGATGCGCCGAATACAAATAATATAGTGCAATTGAGTGAAAATAAAATGACATTTGCTGGTTTCGAGGCACATTTGCTAGATAGAAAAAGAAATGGCAACCTGCTTGAATTACAATTTGGCAATCAGTTTAGAAAAGATGGATTATTTACTTCATTACTACTTAAAGAAAATAGTACCGCTTTAGAAACCCCTAATGAATACCAAAATAATCTTTTATATACCACACATGATTTATACTTTAATACTAAATATAAAATAGTATTGAAAGGGTTTGCTTTAACAGGTAAATTGGATTTTCATCAATTGTATAACCAAATAGAAGAGGAAAAGAAAACAAAACAGCGGCCTTTCTTTATTACTCCAAAAATTGGGTTAGAGTGGAAAATTAATAAAAAGAATAAAGTTTTAGCTTCATATACCTATAATACGACAAATGCCGAAGTATTAGATGTATATAATAAGTACATATTAACAAGTTTTACTTCGTTTTCAAAAGGAACAGGAGGCTTTAATCAACTAACAGCTTCCTCTGCCATATTTAACTACCAACTAGGTAATTGGGGAAATCAATTCTTTGCTAATGTATTTGTTCTATACAATAGGAATCATGATTTTTTCTCTACTAAATCATTCATTACCCAAAACTATTCTCAATATGACAAGATTGTGATTAAAGATAGAGAAATGTTCACTGTTTCTTCAAATATAGATAGGTATATCACGGCAATTTCATCAAACCTAAAGCTCAAAATCGGCTACACTACATCTAATTATAAAAATATCATCAATGATTCAGAATTAAGAGAGATTAAGTCTAATAACTACAATTACGGTTTTGAATTGCGTTCAGGCTTCTCGGGGGTTTTCAATTACCATATCGGCACCAAATGGTCAACCAGTAAATTAAAATCCACCCTAACTAGTTCTTTTACTAACAACATGAGTTTCCTAGATTTATTATTTAATGCTAACAACAAGTTGAACATCCAAATACAAACCGAACGTTATTTTTTCGGAAATATTGACAAAGAGAATAGTATTTATTACTTTGCAGATTTAGATGCACGCTATACAGTCAAAAAAAACAAATTAACCTTGCTGTTATCCGCTAAAAATTTATTTAACACCGAAACCTTTAAGACTTTCGCAATAAGTGATATCAGTACCTCTACAACTGAATTTCGGCTTTTACCCAGGTATCTTCTTTTAAAAATAGAATATCGTTTTTGAAGTTAAAATTCAAACCTTCCTACAAATCAAAACCAGAGGCTTTTCACCCATTCCTGTCGTGGAAAAGAAACATAAAATTTACAGTTTACGACAAAACCTCCTTCCCTGCGCTATTAGGGAAAGAGGTTTTTACTAATTTAAAGGTATGACAATTGTAATTTTAATTCAACTCACATTTAGAAAATACAGAAAGGGATTTAGTAAAAATAAAATCGCTTACATATTAACCTTACTTTCATCAGTTTACGTAATGTTTGTGCTGCTGTTTGCAAGTATTCGGATTTCCCCATATCTCAACACCGAGAACATACTATATCTACTGTTCTTTTATTTTTTACTAGATTTTGGTCTGAGACTATTCCTTCAGAAAATTAATATGGATGTGACAGAATTTGTTTTCTTGCCAATCAATAAAGCAACACTGGTTCATTTCATGCAAATTCAAAATACCTTTCATGTTTTCAATTTGATTCCTATATTGTTTTTCACTCCTATTTTTATTGCTCAGCTTGAAAACCCGACAATATATTTACTATTATTAGTTCTTTTAATAATATTGGTGAACTGGACTGTCATGTTTTTTAAAATAATAAACAACCCCTTAACTAAGCCGGTAATAATAATTGCATTACTGGGTATTGTATTTTTTAATTTTATTAACCCCATTGATTTATACAAAGTCATTCATCTTCTAAATGCGAAGGCATTAATTATTATCTTAGTCCTATTATCATGTTTAATTTATTATTTCCTTTTTTTATTTATTTATAACAGAATTTATGTAACCCAACAAGATTTCTCGCTACTTTCAAAACCGCTATTTAGAATTAAAAGTATACTTCTACATAGTTTACTAACGCTTGAGATTAAATTGATATTAAGAAATAAACGACCCTTAACATATTTACTGTTTTCACCAATTTTTCTTGTTTTAGGATTTCGCATGGGAAATTTTCAGGGAGACGTTATACCACTTAAAGATTTTGCAATCTTCTCATTCATTTCAGTTACTATTCCACTACAATATGCGCAGTATCTTTTTTCTTGGGAAAGCGAATATTTCGGTTTTATTATAGCCAGCACTAAGGGCAACGAGTACATTTTGGCTAAGTATAAATTGTTAACCTTGTTACTTTCTTTGAACATGGTTTGTATCACTACGATGTTTTTTATAACAAACTTCAATTATTATTTGCTCTCTCTTTGGTTATTTCATTTAGGGTTGATGCCCTTCTTATTTATGATTGTGACCCTTAACAATGACCGGCCATTAAAACTATCAAAGGGGGCATTTATGAATTATGACGGCACAACGCTCTTTACTTTCATGCTGTTATTAGTACCGGTTCTTCCACTTTTGATTTACCTACCCTTCTATCTGCTTGACTACGGAACACTCGGGATGTATTCAATTGCATTAATTGGTGGACTGGCAATATTAGCACGAAAAAAATCGATTGCATTGATAACTAATTACTTTCGAAGAAAAAAATATTTAATGTATAAAGGGTTTAAATTTAATAGATAGAGATGATAGAAGTTATAGCATTAAAAAAAGTCATTAAAAATAAGAGTATCTTAAATATTCCAAATTTAGTTTTTAAAGAAGGAACGATTAATGGAATTGTTGGTAAAAATGGATCAGGAAAAAGCACGCTACTGAGAATAATATTGGATTTTGAAAAGCCCACTAGTGGCAATATTTTTATAGATAACGAAATAAATCATTCCACTGAAGCATGGAAGAAAAAAATAGGCGCCTACTTGGACGAGGACTTTCTAATCAATTTTTTATCTGCTGATGAATATTTTGAATTAATGTTTAAACTAAGAGGCAAAGATATGACGTATTATCCTGAATTTATTTCAGAGATGGAGGCTTTTTTTGCTGATGAGATTATTAATCAGAATAAACTAATAAGTCTTTTTTCAAAAGGAAATAGACAAAAAATTGGTATTGCAGGAGCCCTTATTGGAGAGGTTAATACCGTGATTTTTGATGAACCCTTTTCTCATCTCGATAGTACTGCCCAAGAAAACCTCAAACTAGTTTTGAAAGAACGTAGTAAGAAAAACAACCTTACTGTTATTATGGCAAGTCATAATGTTTCACTCTTCTCAGATTTTTTTGATAACATAATACAACTCCAAAATGGTGAAATTGTAATGTAAATATGCACTTTTTTATTAAAATTCTCAATAAGTTATTTGATAAATTTAGATAAAAACTAAACTTAAATACCATGGGTCAATTAACTGCTAAAACTTTTTTTTCTAGCCATATATATTTTTTCTTTTTTTGTTTGTTAATGATACTAACAAACTACATCACCCGAGAATTCTTGACAACAGAAGAAATGTACCACGCCACACTAGGCGAGCAGCTAAGCTATGACAGTATTGAGAAAATGCTATCGCTACAAGAGAAATGGTAGTGGGTAGGTGATGCAGCCATTCCGCTTATTTATTTGATAAAATTTACACTGATTGCCATGTGTCTGAGCATTGGTGTGGTATTAGGCAATTACAAAATTAGCTTTAAAAAGCTGTTCCATATAGTGATGGTTTCGGAGGCGATTTTTTTGCTGCCTGCCATGATTAAAATCGTATGGTTTATGTTTATTCGTACCGACTATGGGCTAGCGGATTTACAGTTTTTCTATCCGTTGTCATTGCTCAGTATTTTTGAGGGTGGCACAGTAGCACAGTGGTGGCTTTATCCCTTGCAGCTGTTCAATATTTTTGAAGTGGTGTATTGGTTTGCGCTTGCTTATGGCTTGCATGTGGTGTTAAAGAAAAGTGTCAATGATATGTTAGGTTTTGTATTAAGCACCTACGCCAAGGCTACAGTGTGAAAGGAAACCTAAGACCTAATTCACTCCTTCCCGACCATCTCACGCAAAAATTCGATCTCCTGCTCTAGGTGTTTGATAGGCTCTTCGTATTGTTCCATTAGTTTTTCTGGGAGGTAATTATTGATATAATTTGCTTTTCCTGACTGCTGACAATTATTAAAAATAAGGTTGTCATCGAAGGAAACTAAATCGGAAGGTT
>CAYRIF010000120.1:0-10490 GCA_964424205.1 uncultured Roseivirgaceae bacterium
TAATGTGCTAAATTATGAAAATGATGATATTCTGATGCTATATACCGACGGTATTACTGAAGCTAGAAATAACAATAATGACGAATTTGGTTATGAACGGCTGAGCGATTTTTTAGAAAAAAATGCCCCCCACGGATCAGCTGAAATCAAGAAAAATCTTTTGACTACTTTAAATGATTTCGTTGGCAAAGAATCACATAATGACGATTATACTGCAGTAATTATAAAATTTAAAAAATGATAAATATTACAAATAGTATTGAAGATGGGATGCTGGTCATCGTTTTGGAGGGTGAAATAGACGCTAGCTCATCCATTCACTTAGATGATGCGATTAGTCAAGCTATGGATGCAGAACACAAGAAATTATTGATTGACTGCAATAGGTTGATGTACATTTCCTCCGCAGGATTAGGTGTTTTTATGTCCTATATTGAAGACTTTAAATCTCAGGACGTCCAAATGGTACTGTTTGGTTTAAATAAAAATGTAATGGGCGTTTTTGAAATATTAGGACTAGATCAATTATTAGAAATCGCTACAGACCTAGAGGGAGCAAAGGCGAAAATAGAATCAAACAAAGCATCATGAATTATACTTTCAAATCTTCATGTAGTAAGAAAAAATTGAGAGCTATAAGAGCGTTCGTCGGTGGGATTCTAAAAAAACACCGAGTAAGCGAATTTGAAACCAATATGATTGTCCTGGCGGTTGATGAGGTATGTGCCAATTTAATGATTCATTCTAACCAATGCAACACCCACCATTCTCTTGAATTATCAATGAACTTTGACAAAAATAACAAAGGCGTTAGCTTTGAAATATGCGACAAGGGGATGGAGTTCAACCTGAAGAACTACAAAGAACCGAACATCAATGAAGTAGTACACGCCAAGAAAAAGGGTGGGATAGGCTTGATATTAGTAAAGAAAATCATGGACAAAATAGAATTCACCTCTAGGGCTGGAAAAAATGTTTGTCAGCTCTATAAAAAAATAGAAACACATAAGTAAATAAGGCATGTACAATAACTAGCTTCAAAATATGTTCTATTAGAAAAATTCATTAAAATTGTAGCCTATTTAGATGAAGTATTCTATGAAAAATATTGCAGCAATAATACTATTGTTATTTTTAGCAAGTGCTTGTAACACTACAAAGCCAACAAACATAAAAAGCACTCCCTTGTTTACAATTGGTGACAAGTCAACTTATCCAGATGAATTTGAGTATGTATACGCTAAAAACAATTTAAAAAAGGACAGTGTAGTACAGGAAAAGGACATCAAGGAATATCTTGATTTATACGTCAATTTTAAATTGAAAGTTCAAGAAGCAAAAAGCCTAGGGCTAGACCAAAAAGAAAGCTTTAAAACAGAGCTTGAAGGGTATAGAAAGCAATTGGCTAAGCCCTTTCTGATGGAAAGTAAAGTGACTGATCAGCTGGCAGAAGAGGCTTATGACCGTATGAAGTATGAGATTAATGCCTCACATATTTTGTTAAAGCTAGACCAGAATGCGACTCCCGAAGATACCCTCAAGGTATATACTGACATCATGAAGATTAGAGAAAGAGCATTGAATGGTGAGCCCTTTGAAGCATTGGCAAAACAGTATTCACAGGATCCCTCAGCAAAATCTAACGGCGGTAATTTAGGTTATTTTTCGGCAATGCAAATGGTTTTTCCGTTCGAAAATGCGGCGTATAACACAGCGAAAGGAAAAATTTCTATGCCTGTCCGAACGCAATTTGGATATCATATCTTGCTGGTACATGATAAAAGGAACTCACGAGGGCAGGTTAAATTAGCGCACATTATGCTCCGTGCGACCGAAGGCATGCCCCAAGAAAATTTGGATAGTGCCAAAAATAAAATTGATGAAATTTATAAAAAATTAATTGCAGGAGAAGACTGGGACAAATTATGCGCACAATTCTCGGAAGATGTAGGCACCAGCAAAAAAGGGGGAGAGTTGCCATGGCTGGGCACGGGAAGAATTCATCCTGACTTCGAAAAGCCAGCCTTTGCTTTGGAGAACCCTAATGACTTCACCACCCCGGTGAAAACGCCTTATGGCTGGCATATTATAAAATTGATTGCTAAAAAAGGAATAGAGCCTTTTGAAAAAGTAAAGAAAGACCTGGAGGAAAAAATCAAACGAGATGGCAGAGCGCAACAAGGCATAAAAACCACTTTGAAAAGGCTTAAATCTGATAATAATTTTGTGAAAAACGAGGAAAACCTAAACAAGGCGTTACAGCTGGCTGATAGCACCTTGTTGCAAGGGAAATGGTCTTATGATGAAACGCAAAAAATAGGGGAGCTGTTTCAGATAAATGAGGTGCATTATGCTGTGAAAGATTTCCTACAATATGTACTTGACAAACAGCGACCCAGAGCAAAACTTACCCCGAAGACCTTGATGCAATCATACTACGATGATTATGAAAAACAAAGCTTATTGGATTACGAGAGCGATCATTTGGCTGAAAAGCATACTGAATACAGGATGTTGTACAATGAGTACAAAGAAGGGATGTTGCTTTTTGAACTTATGGATCAGAAAGTATGGTCGTTAGCCTCAAAAGATACGGTGGGTTTGCAACGATTTTTTGATGTTAACAAAGAAAACTACAAGTGGAAAGAAAGAGCAGATGCCACAATATTTGATGCCATAAGTCTTGATGTGATTAAGAAACTTCAAACATTAAATAAAGAGGGATCCTTCGTCGTGAGTTCTATGGAAATTAGGGATTTATCGACAGATGTAAAGCAAAAACTAGAAGCAAAAATTACACAACTGCGAAAAGACCCTAATGCCAAAATTTTATTATCCCATGAAGCAGGCAACGAAACATTGGTAAAAAGCATTGTTGATATTGCTACGGGCAAAGGATTTGATGAAGCAAGAGTTATTAAAAAATTGACAGAAAGAGAGGCGGTTGAAGTATATTTTTTGAGCAATGATGAGGAACTTATCAAAAGGGTTTTTAATAAAAATAACCCTTTAGCACTGCAAATTAAGCGTGGGAAGTTTGAAAAAAATGATAATGAGATACTAAAATCTATAGCATGGGAGCAGGGACTTTCGACTGTTGTAGAAAAGGATGGGAGGCATTTTTGGGTAAGAATAAAAGATATTTTACCCGCCGATTATAAGTCACTTAATGAAATTAAGGGCTTGGTCATTTCAGATTACCAGGACCAACTTGAAAAGGAACTAGTGAAGGATTTGAAAGTTAAATATCCTGTAAAAATAAATAAAAGACAATTTGAAAAGGTTATTAAAAGACTCAAGGAATAGTATTTTTATTCTGCTTTGTTGCATGACGGTATTAAGTTCATGTGACTGGCTAAAGATGAAAGATAAGGAAGGCTCAAAAAGTATTGACGAAGAGCCAATCGCCAGAGCGAAGGATAAATACCTGTATCCTAGTGATTTAGAGGGTATTATTTCAGAGGAGATGTCCCCTCAAGATAGCACCAGAAGGGTACAGCAATACATTAAAAGCTGGTTTCAAAAGCAACTAATCATAGCTGAAGCAAACAAAGCAATTGATTTTGACGAAGCAGAAATTGAACGTAAGATTTTGGACTATCGGTATGCCTTGATGTCACATGAATTTCAGGAAAATTATGTAAACCTGCACCTGGATACCGCCATTGCCGATGGAGAGATTGAGGAATATTATAAAGAGAGCAAGGATAATTTTCTATTAAAGCAGAACATTATCAAAGGACTTTTTGTAAAACTACCAAAAGGGGCACCTAAAATTGAGACTTTCCGTAAGCTATTTCGTTCCAAAAAAGAAGAAGATAGAGTTGCGCTAGCCAGTTACTGCGAAGAGCATGCCTTAAATTATTCGTTGGCGGATGATAAATGGATTAATTTTGAAGAATTAATTAGCAACTCGCCATTGGAAAAAATACCTAACAAAGTACAGTTTTTGAAAAATAGAAAATCGTATGAGGCGTATGAAAAAAATATAATCTATTTTTTATCCTTGAAGGAGTATAAAATTTCCGATCAAATTTCTCCATTAGATTTTGTAAAAGACCAAGTTAGAAATGTAATTTTGCACCGCCGTAAGGTAAGGCTGGTAAAAGAGCTGGAGAAAAACATATATGATAAAGCAAGTGAGAATAATGAAATTGAAATATATTAAAGTAATTGGTGTAGCCTTTTTTATGTTGTTGTCAATTACAACAAAAAGTACCGCACAGACAGAGGAACAGGTAATTGATAAAATAATTGCAAAGGTGGATAACTATATCATTTTGAAATCTGATTTAGAAACTGCCTATTATGATTATTTGTCAAATGGGAAATCGCCGACACCTGATTTAAAATGTAAAATTTTGGAAAGCCTGATTACTAATAAACTATTGGTGGCTAAAGCAGATATTGATTCTGTAGTGGTTTCCAATGAAGAAGTGGCTAATGTGTTGGATAGAAAACTCCAATATTTTATTTCGCAAGTAGGGTCAGAAAAAAAATTAGAGGAGTATTATGGAAAAACCATTGAACAATTCAAAGAAGAGCTGAAAGAAAGAGAAAAAGAGCAGTTGATTATTCAAAAAATGCAGCAAACTATCACTGAAGGGGTCACAGTCACCCCCGCAGAGGTAAAGACATTTTTTAATGGTATTCCTGCCGATAGCTTGCCATTTTTCTCAAAAGAAGTGACTGTAGGTCAACTGGTAAAAAAACCCACCATAAGTAAGACAGAAAAAGAAAAAGCAAAAAAGAGACTCTATGATTTGAAGGCGAGGATTTTGGCAGGTGAGGACTTCGGAGATTTGGCTAAGCAATATTCACAGGAGCCAATCGCAAAAAATACTGGGGGGGATTTGGGTTTTCAGCCCCGAGGGGTAATGGATCCAAAATTTGAAGCAGCCGCTTTAAGCCTAAAAAAAGGAGATATTTCTAAACCTTTTGAAAGCTCTTTTGGTTGGCATATCGTACAACTACTTGATAGAAGAGGTAATTTATACCATTCTAGGCACATCATTATTATTCCTGAGGTTACACAAGGTGACTTGGATAGAACCATTACAGAACTAGACAGCATAAGAACATTGATTGTAAGTGATAGCATTACATTTGAAGAAGCAGCTTCTGAATTTTCTGACGATAAAGGAACCTCTGGTAGTGGGGGTTATTTCTTGGATGGTGCTGGGTCAAATAGTGTTTCTGTAAAAGAGCTTGACCCCACTGTATATTTCACCATTGATACTATGAAAGTAGGCAATGTTTCTAAACCAATGGTTTTCAAACAAGCTGACGGTAAACAGGCAGTGAGAATCTTTTATTATAAAAGTGACAAAAGACCGCACCAGGCAAATCTGAAAGATGACTATCAAAAGCTGTACACTGCAAAACTCAACGAAAAGCAGAATAAGGTAATTGGCAAGTGGTTTAACGAATCCAAAACGGAAGTATTCATTGAGTTAGATGATGAATACAATAAGTGTGATATTTTGAAAGAATAAACATAAGTAACAATCAATGGCAGAATATAACTCAGACGTAGCGGCAGCGGAAGCATTTTTGGAAGCTTACCAGAAGTTAAATAGGGAGATTTCAAAAGTTATTATTGGTCAAGAAGAAGTAGTTAAATTGCTCTTAATGTCTGTATTCTGCAAAGGACATTCGCTATTAATTGGCGTGCCTGGATTAGCGAAAACTTTGCTTATCCAAACAATCTCTTCTGCTGTCAATCTGAAATTTAATAGAATACAATTTACGCCTGATTTAATGCCCTCCGATATTTTGGGAGCGGAAACCTTAGACAAGGAGCGTAATTTTAAATTTGTCAAAGGACCAATCTTTGCCAATATCATTTTGGCAGATGAAATCAACAGAACACCGCCAAAAACACAGGCAGCTTTATTAGAGGCCATGCAGGAATACAAGGTGACAATAGCAGGTGTGGACTATGAACTGCAACGGCCATTTTTTGTATTAGCTACGCAGAATCCTATCGAACAAGAAGGAACCTACCCTTTGCCTGAAGCGCAATTGGACAGGTTTATGTTTAATATTTGGCTAGATTATCCTTCTTATCAATCTGAAATTGACATTGTGAAAAACACCACTGGAACAGTCAATAGCGTAGTTCACGAAGTGGTAACCGGCGAAGAGGTTTTAGCATTTCAGCAATTAGTGAGAAAAGTACCCGTTGCAGATAATGTAGTAGAGTACGCTGTAAATTTAGTACATAAAACACGTCCGAATACTGAAGGGGCAGCTGAAATTAGTAATCAATATTTGGAGTGGGGTGCAGGGCCAAGAGCATCGCAATATTTGATACTTGCTGCCAAATGTAATGCATTACTGAGTGGTAAATATTCACCAGATATTGAAGACGTTCAAGCTACTGTTAAACCCATTTTACGTCATCGTATTGTAAGGAATTTCAAAGCCGAAGCAGATGGTGTTTCTGTAGATCAGATTATTGAACGGTTGCTGTAATACCATTTTAATTTTGAAGTGCCGTATAAATCTTTCTTTTGTTGATTTTTCAATCTTTCTTGGAAACTCTCGGAGAATATCCAATGCTCAAAATATTTTCTCTTTGATTTAAAAACTAAGTTTGTAATTTTGCCAAATGTTTGGTGATTTAAGCAAAGAAATAAAATATAGAACAAGCCGCAGCGGTGGCGCTGGTGGTCAAAATGTCAACAAAGTAGCGACAAAAGTTGAGTTGCTTTTTGAAGTAGAAAAATCTTTGGCGTTAACGGATGAACAAAAAGGAATCATTAATTCTAAACTTAAAAATAGAATTTCGACAGAAGGGTTGTTGATATTGCAGTGTAGCGAAACAAGAAGCCAGTTAAAAAATAAAGAAATAGTGTTCAATCGTTTTATAGCACTGCTCAAAGAAACGCTTAAACCTAAGAAAAAAAGAAAACCCACCAAGCCAAGTAAGTCATCAGTAAAGAGAAGGTTGAAATCTAAAAAAATACAATCTGATAAGAAACAACAAAGAAGGTATAAAGGTGATGATGGATAAAATCAAAGTGATGTTAATCATACCCAGATTATTCATGTGATTAGCTTGGTGTATATGCAGGGCGTCGAACCCGAAGATATATGGGTATATTTCAAGGGTTTTACAACCTGTCTGCCAGCCAGGCGAAGTAGATGCGCCAAGACAATTGTAAGCATCCCAAATTTGGGCAATTTGATTTTCAGCGAAGGGTAATTATCTGATAGTAAGGAAGTCACAAAGGTATTTTGTTAAAACGGTGAATAATTCGGGTTAATCTGTCAACAAGGCATTCTCAATAACCTCCTCAGTTACTTTCCAAAGTCGTTCTTTATATGGTTTTTCAAACTGCAATGGTATTGGTTTTTTGTTTACATAAAGTTGACCTGATGTTTCTGTAATATTATGAGATAGGCTGACATAAATGCCGGTTTTAGACTTGCTAGCCATAAAAAAGGAAGCAAACTTAGCAAGACCTTTTAGTAGAAAATGCATATTCCTTGTTAAATCAGATTTTACAGTACCTGGGTGAAAAGCATTTACATCAATATGTTTATCCTTTAATTTTTCCGCCAATATTTCAGTTAATACCGTTTTGGCATGCACCGTGGCGATAGCGGTTTTGAACCCGCTATAGTTTTTGGCAAAATTCAAATTTTCAAAATCTAGATTTGATTTCAAAACATGCGAAGGGCTACCGCTCACATTGACAATTCTAGCCTGACTCCCTTTTTCAAGCAATGTAATAAACGCATTGCTAAGGATAAAGGCACTCAAATAACCAATGGCAAATGTTTTTTCTAACCCTTCTGCTGTTTCTTGTCTTTTGGGAAGCATTACACCTGCTACATTCAGTAACAAATCCAATTGTGGCACTTCATTTTTAAACCGATTTGCAAATGCACGCACCGCATGAAGATTACTTAGATCTAATGCGATAAATTTATTGGTAGTCTTGCCGCTGTTGTTCAATGCTATTTCAATCTCCCTACCACTTTCCTTGTTGGTGCCAATAAAAAATACATCAAAGTTATTCTTGACTAATTCCCTGACGATGGATAATCCTACGCCTGATGTTCCACCGGTTACTAATGCTATTTTATTTTGCACGTTCCTGACTTTTATATTCTATTTCTCTAAAGCTGTACATAATTTACATATGGTAAAGGTGTTTCCACCATGCTTTCAAACGAAAGCAATAATTCTCTTGCCTTTAAAAAAAGGTTGGCGAGTTCTGATTTTATTTCTATAGCGAATTGCATAGGCTATGAATTACAATTGACCATCCAATGAATTCCAAATTTATCAGTAAAGTCATCATAATAGGCATCCCAAAAAGTCTTTTCCAAAGGAGTTGTTATATTTCCACCTTCCGACAAACCCTTAAATAACCTATCCGCTTCATTTTCATCAGCTATATTGAGGCATACGGCATAGTTATTCCCTTGATTTTCTACGCTGCCAAAAACTTTTAAGCTGTCATTTCCCATCAATATATTTTGCCCGATGGGTAAGTTGATATGCATCACATATTCTTCCATGCCCTCAGGACAATTAGGCATGTCTTTGAATCTATTTATTCGTGGAACCTCTCCACCAATCACCGAATGGTAAAAAAGGAATGCTTCCTTGCAGTCTCCGTCAAACCTTAAATAAATATTTGCTGTGGTCATTTTTTATAGTTTTAGAATACAATAATAACAATTGCTAGTGACAACTGTATATCATGGCTATAAATTAATCCCATCCAAAGGGATAATCATTTAATGGGCATGTGCTAAATTCGTAATCAATAGCTGTCGTTATTGTTTGATGATATGTTCAGTTGACGCTTCTTCTAAAATATCCCAAATGGATTCTTGATATGTGGCATTATCAATGTAATCATTAGACTGCAACACTAAAGGACCTGACATTTTTCCTTTTTTTGAAGCCCAGAACTTTCCATTAGTTTCTTTTGTGAATTCTAAAATCTTTAAGTATCGATCAGCAGCTTGTTTGAGAGAACCTGACATTCCCAACGAAGGACCCATTATTTTCATAAGAGCCATCATACCACGCATCCACCAAGGCTGGTGTCTTGCTAAATTTGTTTGTGGTGTAGCGCCTGGCGAAATGCTATTTGCAATCATTCCTTCAGAGATTTTTTTAGCAAAAGCCTTCGTCCACAAAGAAACACTTAGCTTGGTCATTGCATATACTTTCATCGGAGCATGAGGTTTTGCGCCATCCGGAAACATCAAGGATTTGAATGTTTTGAATGAATCTCCAAGATGTTTATTGGTAACTAGGTTTTCTAGATTTGGTAAATTCATACCAGGCACGTCGCCACGGGCTGCCTCTGAACCGGATGTTACTATTCTACAGTCATGTGATAAAAGATTTTCATGTAATAATCCTTTTGCAATGATGTGATGCCCTAACAATGCTGAAGCAAACGTTAATTCCATTCCAATAGCATTCTTTTCCAGTTGAGCAGGAGTGGCACAGGCGTTTAGAATCAATAAATCTATTTTTTCATCACTTTTTATTAATGTTTTAAGTGCTTTTTGTGATGATACTATTGATGACAAATCTACTTCCAAAATCGCATACTCATTTTCGAAACCGTTTTCTAATAAATGGGCAAGTGTCTGTTCAGCCTTTTGAACCGTTCTACAAGCTAATATTATTTTACCATAGGATTGAGCACATAATTGTTTAACAGTTTCAAGCCCCACACCAGAGTTTGCTCCCGTAATGATTGCTATTTTTTTGTTTTGAAAACTCATAGGATTAAATTGCCGGGTACAGTTCATCAAAAATTGCAGGATTTGCATTTTTTTCCCCTGTTTCTAGGTAATGCTTGTAGGCAAGCACTGAATTTCTTTGGGCTTTTAGTTTTTTCATTTTTTTGCCCATCATCCCTGACATTATCGCTGGTTTTGCCCTGAAAATAAATACGTTGGCGAGGTAGGTTTTTCCATCATCTCCTTTTCTTACAATCCAAGTATTTAAAACTTTGGCGGGGAATCCTTTGCTCTCATATACATCGTAGGTAAATTCTTTCCTGGTGTCAGTTTCTTTAAAGGCTATTATCTTTTCTTTTATTTCAACCTCTTTTCCAACAAAGTCGATACTACAATATCGTGCTGCACCTAAACCTTCGGTAATCTTTCCACTTTCGCAATGAGATTCATTAATGAATTTTGCAATGTCTCCAACATTCACAAAATTTCCCGATACCTCATTCCAGACTTCTTCTACAGTCTTGTTTATTTCATATTCGTAATACATTACTCGGAATTTTTTGCCGTTGATAACCCGTTTACGTTCAAGTCCTCCATTAGTAGCCGTTAAATTTTGTGCTGTTACTGAACCAAACATCAGTAACAGTGTAACGATAATTAATTGTATTTTTTTCATAGTTATATTTTTATATTTAGAATACAAAGATGACTAGGAAACAAAAGTTATAATTTGCAAATTAGTTCAATGATTACTCATTTTCATTCAA